>CAZJAW010000030.1:0-11919 GCA_964544035.1 uncultured Rhodobacterales bacterium | reverse complement strand
GTCCCCTTCGGTCGCTACCGCCTTTTCCAGTGCGTCTGGGTTGGTGGCCAGAAAGTTGGTCGGCGACATCATATCAAGGATCTGGCGACTGAAATACGCAAGGCGGCGCTTTTCGGTGTCGTCCATTTCGGTGACATCTGCCACGGCCTGCTCAACAGCAGCTGCGTTGATAAGATATTGCTGCTTTACGAAGTTGAAATAGGGATGTGTGTCCCACAAGGGGTTCGCAAATCGTCGATCTGATGGACCTGGATCAGCTGGTGCTATCAGTTTGCCACTGGACAGTGCCTGCTGGGCTTCCACAAAATGAGTGACGGATTTGGACCAGAATTGTAGCTGATGTTCCAACACCTTGGCCGGGTCGCGCAGGGCCTCTGCCCAGTACGCACTCGCCGCCTTTTGAAACAACTCCTGATTCGGGCCATCCAAGGCTGCATTGTGCATGCTGCGGTGCGTCATTACCTGCGTAAGACGCTTGGTCAATTCTTCAACTTTGCGTAAGTTCGCACCCAATTTGTCGAGATTTTCACCGGTCGGACCACCATCTGAGGTGTCTGTGGTTGTCATATTAACATGTTCCTCGTAGACTTTGCACGTGCAGCATTTTTGATTGACCTGATGCTCGCGCATATACGGTCGCATGTTTCAGTGGGCAAAGCGACACTCCGTCCCACGCGGGCATTCAATACGCCCGCTCGCATCAAGAGTACGAAGGAAAAACGCAATGCGCTACATGGCAAGCTACGATTTCATGGAAACCATGCGGAACACAAACCAATGGCTCGGTGCAACAGCGCAGGCGGTTGGCGGCTATCCTGCGTTTTCGATGTTTCCAAATCCGGGTATGGAATGGATGCGCGCTTGGGGTGAAGTCGCGGAACGCACGTTCCAACGTATGGTGGTGAAACCTGATTGGGGCATTCCTTCGATCACAGCCGAAGACGGCAAGGACCACCCGGTCAACGTCGAAATGGTGATACCCGGCGACTTTGGGGACTTGATCCACTTTGATGTGGTCGGTCGCAAGGAACGCCCGCGCAAAGTACTGCTGGTTGCGCCCATGTCGGGGCACTACGCTACGCTGCTGCGCTCAACAGTTATGTCGCTTTTGCCGGACTGCGAAGTCTACATTACCGACTGGCACAATGCGCGCGACATCCCTGTGTCCGCAGGTAAGTTCGACGTCGAAGATTACACCCTCTATCTGGTTGATTACATGCGCCATATGGGCCCAGACACCCACGTCATCGCCGTGTGCCAACCCGCCCCCCTGACGCTGGCTGCCACCGCCTATCTGGCCGAAGAAGACCCCAAAGCACAGCCGCGTTCACTCACGCTGATTGGCGGGCCCATCGATCCTGACGCCAATGCCACCGACGTCACCGATTTTGGCAGCCGCGTCACGATGGGCCAACTAGAAGGCACCATGATCCAACGCGTTGGCTTCAAACACCCCGGCGTTGGCCGCAAAGTCTATCCAGGTCTGCTGCAGCTTGCCTCTTTTATGTCAATGAACAGCGAAACCCACGCCAAAGCGTTCCAGAACCAGATCAGCGCCGTCGCCAAGGGCGAAGCGGGCGACCACGACAAACACAACACCTTCTATGACGAATACCTTGCTGTGATGGACATGACGGCAGAGTTTTACCTCTCTACGGTCGACCGCATCTTTAAAAATGGTGAAATCGCCAAGAACGAATTCACCGTCGCAGGCAAACAAGTCGACATCGGCAAGATCACGACCGTAGCTGTCAAAACCGTCGAAGGGTCCAACGATGACATCTCGGCCCCCGGACAGTGCATTGCAGCCTTAGATCTGTGCACCGGTTTGCCCGACGGCAAAAAAGCCAGCCACGTCGAAGACGGCGCGGGTCACTACGGCATCTTTGCCGGTAAAAGCTGGCGCAACAACATCCGCCCATTGGTGTTAGAATTCATTGACGCCAATTCACCCAAACCACCTAAAAAGAAACCCGCCAACAAAAACGCGGCGGCGTGACCGGGATGGCAGGGGATGAATTAACATTCGCCTGCACTTGCGACACATTGCGCGGCGTTCTTGTTGGGGCCTCTGCATCAAATGGCACACGTGCGGAATGTTTCTGCCGCGATTGCCGCGCTGCCGAAATCTATGCACACCAGCCAGACCCCGCACCAGAAGGCGTTCAGCTTTATCAAGCCATGCCCGATCAGGTACGCTTCGACGCAGGCCTCGAACAATTGGGCGTGTTCTCTTTGTCGGAGAAAGGACTACTGCGCTGGCAGGCTAAATGCTGCGGCGCGGTCATGTTCTTCACCACGCGTTCGCCCAAAATCCCCTTTGCCTCGATCCGCACGGACCGGCTGACAAACCCGGACGCCCTTGGCCCGATCATTGCCCGCGCTTTTGTGCGTAAACCAAACGGGAAGATCGGCCACGAAAAACTTGGCACGTTCATCTACCGCTTTGCGTCTCGCGCTTTATCTCGCCGTTTTAGCGGCAAATGGAAAGACACGCCGTTTTTTGACACTGAGACGCTGACGCCGGTATCCGACATCTATGTGCTAAGCGCCGAGCAACGCGCAGCCGCCACCCCCGCTTAGCCCTTTTTCAATCGTAGCACGGCGTACTGCGTTAACCTGCCAGGGTTGGCGCATCTTTGCGCGAATACACTGTGTACAGGTTGTGCACGCCCTCTGCATCGCCCTTCAGCGCCGCAAACTTCTGTTAACATGGGGTAAACGTGCGCTTGTCAGCGAAAGATTACGTCGCGCAGATTTGGTTAACGTCCTAGCGCAAAATCAGCGGCTGACGCATCCAGTCACGCAACGCCTGCGTCGTTTCAGCAGGCGCTTCAAGCGTCGGCAAATGCCCCGCCGTCGGCAAAACGCGCAGCTCTGCACCTGGAATCATCTCGGCCATAATTTGGTGGCGCTTGACCGGGCAAAGCTCATCATGCTCACCGCACAAAACCAACGTCGGCACACGGCATTTGCTAAGCGTGCCCTGCTGGTCGCGACGGCGTTGCAAGGCGCGGGATTGACGCACAAAAACATCTGGCCCAAGTGCATCCGCCATGTCCAACACCAGCTCAGAAATCTCTTCGCGGTAAGGCCCCGGCCCTAGGTATGTCGGCAACAACTCGTCACGCACAACAGCATGCATCTGCCCCGAACGCACCTTCACAATTTGTGGTTCGCGTGCAGCTGCAGCGGGCGGAGTTTCCGCCAATGGCGACGTATCCAGCAACGCCAGACGCGTGACGCGATCCGGTGCGCGCCGCAACAATTCCATCGCCACAATGCCGCCCATCGACAACCCTGCCAAGGCGAACTTCTGGGGTAACTCGTCCAGCAACCCGCTCGCGATCTCTTCAATCCGTTCACCGCGCGTAACAGGCGATAACATCACGGAAAATTCTGAAGACAGCTCTGCGATTTGCGGGCCAAACAGGCGCGCATCGCACATCATACCCGGAAGTAAAACCAGTGGCTCAGCCATGCCCCAGCCCCATCATTGCAATCATCTTCTGCCTGCCATTAACTTTAGGCCACAATGGCCCGCAACGCGCTGATCAGCAACCCAAACATGGCCCACAACCCTAGCTTTTAATCTGATCCCAAAATTGCGCTAAATGACGGCTAACAATGTCGTTGTAGCGTTCCGACTGGCGCAACTTGGCAAGCCCCGCATTGAAGCGATAAAGATGGGCCGTACCGCGCCAATGCGTCTTCGAAATAACGGCGTGCAGCCCCTCTATGGACACAGGGCGCGGCAAGGGTGTCACGACTTCTGTCAGGCCCAGTTCGAACATCTTTTGCACTCCCAAAAATTCATTCAAGGCAACGGCATCCACATCGCCTGCCATCAACATATCAAAACAATCCTCAGCCGTCGCAGGCTGTTCCAAGGTGATCAATCCGCGCGTCAGCCAAAGCCGGTCGGGACGATCCAGATCATCTATGAAAAAGCCCTCAGGGCGGCACAAGGTCCGCCCGTGCAAATCGCTGTCTACCTCAAAAGGCAAGCGCGCATCGCCGCGCACAAACAACAAGATCACAACATCAACCAACGGATCAGAAAAGTGAAAATGCGCACATATTTTATTGTCTGGGTTATGGTCGCAATCCGGTTTAAACCACGGAAACCCCATATCAAATTCTTTTGTATCTAGCATCGGGAACAGCTGCCGTGACCAATCGCTCTCCCAATCGACTGAATGCGTGATTGGGTTGGGTGTGTCCTCAAAAACGGCCGCCACCAGTTCGCTTAACATGCCCTGTTCAGGCCACGTCTGGTCCGTAAACGGTGGAAAATTGGCACGTGCCAACAGGCGCACGCCAACATTCGACGGCGCTATGGGTTCAGCGCTTGGCGGCAAAGTAACAACCGGCTCAGGCTCGACCACAGGCTGAGGGGGCGTTACAAGCGCGCGTTTTGGTGCACCGGGGCAAGGGACGTGCAATACAGTGCCTGGATCAATGTCCAGCAGACTGCCACCTTGAATCTCTGGGTTTTCATAAAAAATCGCCGACCACAGTGACGCATCGCCCAGCTGTTCTTCGGCAATCGAAAACAAGTTGTCCCCCGCCTGCACTGTCACCACCGACTGACAAGCAAAGGCGCCGCCCGCCCAAGCAAGCGCAAAAACTCCCGCCAACGCATTTCTTTTCATAGAAAATTCAACCATCTAGGCTGGCCCAGAACTGGGGTAAGTGGCGGTCGATCACGCGCTGGAATTCCCCGTTGGCCCGGATCTGCGCCAACCCAGAATTCACAGTGTCCAGCAATTCCAAGGCGCGCGGGTGGTCCTTGTGCACAAGCACGTGCAACGTCTCAATCGCCAGTGCGCGCCCCTCCAACGCTTCGACCTTGTCCGCCAAATTAAGGCTGCGCACAGCAGCGCGCCCTGTGAATTCGTTGATCGCAACGCCATCCACCTCGCCCGCCATCAGCATCGAAAAACAATCTTGGACCGCCAACGGCTGAACCAGTGTCACCTTGCCTTTTTCAATCCAGCGTCGATCCGGACGGTCCAGATCAGAGGTCGAAAATCCAGCTGGGCGGCAGAGTGTTTTACCTTCTATATCAGCGTCTTGCGCGAACGGTATCGGGTGCAATTTGTCCACGAACAAAACCGTAAGCAGTTCAAACATAGGGTCGGAAAACAGGAATTCCTGACACAGAGCGTTGCTGCGCCAGACAGCACAATCCGGGCGAAAGGAGGGAAAGGCCATGTCCATCATCCCCTCGCGCATCAACGGATCAAGGTGAGCAGCGCGGTCGTTGATCCAATTGATACGGGTGTCGTCCGCCAACCCCACTTCGGTCATCGCTGCGCGGACCATTTCGGTGATCAGCCCACCCTGTGCAAGCGCACGATCTGTGAAGGGCGCAAAATCCCCCGCCGTCACCAGATTGATGACATCAAGTCCCTCGGGTTGGGATGTCGTTGCGGCGACAGCAACCGGCGCTGGTGCAGGCGAAACGTCATCTGCGCTGTCCAACGCGGTGGGTCGCCCCTCAATGCACGGCAAGCGCAACTTAGCCCCTGCAAGCAATCTATCAGGATCATCGCCCACCACCGCACGGTTGTCGCGGTGCAAAGTGCCCCAGAGGTCTATATCTTCGTAAAACCGGTCGGCTATTTTTGACAGGCTATCGTTCAACTGCACCATATAGGTGCCGCCACACGCCAAAGCACTGCTTGCCCCAATCGAAAGGCTAAGGGCGATCGCCGCCGCATATAACTCTCGTTTCATCAGCGCATGCCCTCAAATGACTGTCCCTGCCTAAATCCATCATCTTGTGGGGTCACGTCAACGCTTAAGCTAGATCGTGTGGGAAAATCGCCGTGAATTGCCCGCGTTAAGGGAAATCAATGCCGCGAAAGGGAGGAAAATCGTCATATCGCCGCCTGCGCTTGTCGATGTCTTCATCGGGCACAGCCCCTGCGCGAAAAAGCAGCCCCTTGGGCGCTATATAGCTGCCAATCATACGCCGCGGATCAGGGCGCCAATCCAAGTTGAAAGCGCATAATTTTGGAAAAAACCACATGGCAGAATAAGGCAAATGATCATGGATCCACCACGCCAGATCGCGCCAGTCGCGGCCCCGTTCGTATTGGTCTGTGAACCAAGGTATCGCCAACGACGTGCCCGCTATCGCGTTCTCCCCCGTGCCCCAGTCCCAGATATGACACTCGATCGGATTGTCATTGCGCGCGCAGTTCAGTTTGTTGTCATTGCCAAATTGGTTCAGCGCACGCGAACGATAACCCGAACGGATCGCAAGCCGCCCAAATGTTTCTTCGAGAGGGTCCAGAAGGTCAGTGCACAAGCGACGCCCGTGAACGATCGCAAGGTCTGGGTCGTCTGGAATATTCTTGATCTGGTGAAAATTCCCGATCTCGGAATACAGAAAGTCCCGCATGTAGAAGTGTTTTGACAGACGCACGCGACCAAGGGTTTCAAGGCTCCACATGCTGGCCGGTGATCGCATCAGGTGGCCCCATTCCATTGAAATGCGCCATCCCGGCCAAGCGGAGAAAACGGGTTCCAAGACACTTCCCAAATATGTCCTTCGGGGTCGGCAAAATATCCGCTGTGACCACCCCAAAACACATCATGCGCTGGTTTCAAAATGCGCCCGCCTGCTGCGGCACAACGATCAAGCAGGTCGGAAACTTCGTGTTTTTCCCGCACGTTATAACCTAAAGTTGAAGCTCCATACCCCAATTCGGATACTGAGACGCCAATATCCTTGGCCAAGGCCTCCAGCGGGTACAGGCCCAAGGTCTGCCCAATCAGATCAAATGCGATAACACCGTCCGGGCTGTCCACCCGCGCCCAACCGAGGTTTTCATAAAACGCTGCCTGTGCGGCCATGTCCCGCGTACCAAGTGTAATCAACGAAACCCGTTGTTCCATCAGTCATCCTCCAATGCGCGCACCCAAGCAAGCATGCCTTCAACCGCAGTTTCCGTTTGTCCCGGTGACAGAATATCACCCGCAATCACGTGCGATTGTGGATCATCACCGGGTCCCATAATGGGATGAACAACCGCGCTTGGCCCACCCCAACGGGTTGCGATATCTGCCGTTATGTCGGGACGCACGACTTGGTCTTCTTTAGAAAACCAGAACAAGGCCGGAACGGATTTTGCACTGACATCTTGGGCCATCACCGCATTAATCAATGCGGCCATCGGCAGCACGGCGACGCTGGGATAGGACGTGGTCCAATAGGTCGCGTGTTCCGCATTGGCGGGTTCAAAACTGCGCTGCGCCCCAGCTATTGGAGGCAACCAATACCGCGCAGCCGGCCAACTCAGCAGCCTTGCCACGGGCGTATTGATCCCAAAGTTGGGCGAGACAAAGATCACCCCCGCCACATCGCGCATCATTTCCGCGTCTTGTACCTTGGCCGCCACCAACGTCGCCCCAGTCGAGGTGGACAAGATCACCACCTTGCGTCCGGCGATGCGTGCGGCCTGCAGCCCTTCGTCCAGATCAGTGACCCACCCCTGTACAGTTCCCGTCGCAAGGGCGTCGCCGCTGCGTCCATGGCCTTGCAAACGTGTGTAAATCAGATTGGCCTCTAGCGCCGCTGCCAACTGATCCGGCACTGGGCGGATTTCTTCGGATGTGGCGGAAAACCCGTGCACATACAGGACGGCCCATTCCGTCTGCACCCCTGCCGTGTCAGCCCAGACCACACGTTTTTCAACGCCGGGCGTAATGTCGTCAAACTGGTTTTCTACAGATACGAAATATGCGTCCAGATCAGGTATCACTACGACATCCTGAGGCGCGAGATCAGCGTTTTCGTAAGGCCCAAACATCCACAGACCCCCGATGATGAAAGCAAAGCCCACCAGCGTCCAGATCAGAACTTTTCTAATCCGTTTCAAGCGCTTGCATCCAATACTTCAACCACGGCCTGTTCGATCAGTCCAAGACAAGGGCCGTCCGAAAAGCGATGATCGGCGTCTTTGACCAACTGCAACCTCATATCAGGACTGTCGGCATGGTTCAGTAAACGCACGGCTGTCTCTGTCGTAACGGCGGTGTCCGCCGTACCTTGCAAACAGCGCACCGGGAACGGCAGTGCCAATGGATCACGCAGCACCAAGTTGCGTCGTCCGTCCTCGATCAGGCGGCGGGTGATGATGTAGGGTTCCATATAGTCCGAGGGCATCTCGACCTGCCCGTCCCGTTCCAACGTGGCCCACTGTGCATCCGTAAACGCGGCCGCATACCCGTCTTCGGTAAAGTCTGGAGCGGCCGCGATCGTAACCAGTCCAGCGATACGATCCGCAAAGGCGCGTGCAAACAAAAGCGCTTGCCATCCCCCCATGGAACTGCCGACGACAACCAATTTGCCTTCGGTCAAAAGCCCCAGTGCCGCTGCTGTGTCCTCGGCCCAATCTCCGATGCAGCCTTCTTCGAACGTGCCAGAACTGTCGCCATGGCCCGAATAATCAAACCGCAGGAACGCGCGGCCTTGCGAAGCGCACCATGCTTCAAGATGTACGGCCTTGGTGCCTTGCATGTCTGACTTTAAGCCCCCCAGAAACACCACAGTCGGCCCTGTGCCCGGCGTGTGATGATACGCAAGGCGGCGGCCTTGCGGTGTCTCAAGATATGCGTGCGCGGCCACGGTGTCTCCTTTCCCGGCTTTGATCGGCACGATCATGTGCCGCGTCGCAGGCACTGTCCATCCTAAGGCCCAAAGATTTGCACAAACGCTTGACCCGCGTGCCAGCCTGCCCCACAAAGGCCTCCATGATAAAATCGCACATCACGTCCTATTATTGCGCCCGCACAGTCCTGCGTGCCTTTGTGATGTCCATTATCTGACACCCCCAAATGCCCGCGCTCCAGCGGGTTGACCTTTGTCTCTTTGCTGCGCGCACAAGGAGACAACAAATGACCATTCAAACCCGCTTCATCACATCTGATGATCTGCCTGAACTGATTGAAATGATTTCAGATTTGGCGCGCTTCAATAACGATGAACCACAGATACGCCTGTGCGACTTACAGCGTGACATGTTGGGAGCACAGCCGTGGTGTACTGTGATTATCGCTGAAGGCGCGCAAGGGGATTTGTTGGGGTACGCCGCGCTTTTTCCGCATGGGCAGTTGCAATTTGGGCGGCGGGCTTTGGACTTGCACCATCTTTTCATCCGACCTGCCGCGCGCGGTCAAGGCGTGGGATCGATGCTGATTGATGCCTGCCGCGCACATGCACGGGCGTTGCACTGTGGCTTTATGACGGTCGGAACCAGTCCAACCAACCACAAAGCAGCCGCCTTTTACGAGTCGCGTGGATTTGAACGCCGCACGGGAGATGCCCCGCGATTTGCAATGATAATGGAAGGATCAGATCAGCCGCCGACGTAGGTGCCTTTGCTGGGGCGGAAGAACGTCTTTTGATTGTGCAGCTTGCCAAGCAGATCGTGGATTTGGCGTGCCTCGTCATCCGTGTCGCTGGATTTTAGATCGTCTTGCGTTTGGGCCAATTTGGACCGACGCAGCGCGGCTTCGATCAGGTCAAGCTCTTGGATGTTCAGTTCAAAACTTGTATTATATTTGGGCACTGCGTGTTCCTCTTGAGATCAGAAGTTTCCGATAGCGAACTCGAGTCGGAAAATAGGTATTTCGCGCACAAGGTCCACCCCAAAACGTCGCAAATTGCGCACAAAAAGTCGCTTTCCCTGCGCGCACTCGCTTACCAAAACACCACACATCGCGCACGGCCGTTTCGCAGGTGCTTGACGCGCGCAAGATCCCCTGCCAAATGCCCCGTCAACACATAACCCGCAACCGGGCGTTCCGTGGGCGCCAAACTGACGAGGAGTGCCGATATGGCCCCTATTTCACTTACTTTCCCTGATGGCAATGCACGCGACTACGAGGCGGGCATCACCCCTGCTGGCGTGGCCGAAAGCATCTCAAAATCTCTGTCCAAGAAGGCGATCAGCGCCACCGTGGATGGTGAACATTGGGACCTGCAATGGCCCATCAACGCGGATGCCCAGATCGCCATTCATACCATGGCAGACGAAGACCAAGCCAATGAATTGGTTCGCCACGATCTGGCGCACATCATGGCGCGCGCTGTGCAGGAAATCTGGCCCGAAACCAAAGTCACCATTGGCCCTGTGATCAAGGATGGCTGGTATTACGATTTTGACCGGGCCGAGCCCTTCACTCCCGAAGACCTTGGCGTCATCGAAAAGAAGATGCGTGAGATCATCAACAAGCGTGAGCCCGTGCGCACCGAAGTTTGGGAGCGCGATGTTGCAATCAAGTATTACGAAGATCGCAATGAGCCTTATAAAGTCGAGCTGATCGAAGGCATCCCCGGAAACGAACCGCTGCGCATGTATTGGCACGGCGACTGGCAAGACCTATGCCGTGGCCCCCACTTGCAGCACACCGGCCAAGTGCCCGGCGACAGCTTCAAGCTGATGTCTATCGCGGGTGCCTATTGGCGCGGCGACAGCGACCGCGCGATGCTGCAACGCATCTATGGCGTCGCCTTCACCGGCAAAGAAAAGCTGCGCGCCCATATGAATATGCTCGAAGAGGCCGCCAAACGCGACCACCGCAAATTGGGCCGCGAGATGGACTTGTTCCACATGCAAGAAGAAGCCCCCGGTCAGATATTCTGGCATCCCAACGGCTGGAGCATTTACACCCAGTTGCAAGACTACATGCGCCGCAAACAGCGCGCCGACGGCTATGTAGAGGTGAACACCCCGCAGGTGGTAAACCGCAAGCTGTGGGAAGATTCCGGCCACTGGCAGAACTACCAAGACCACATGTTCATCGTCGAAGTAGACGAAGACCATGCACGCGAAAAAACTGTTAATGCGCTTAAGCCTATGAACTGCCCGTGCCACGTGCAAATTTTCAACACTGGCATGAAATCCTATCGCGACCTGCCTCTACGCATGGCCGAATTTGGATCGTGCAACCGATATGAACCTTCGGGCGCGTTGCATGGTATCATGCGGGTGCGCGGCTTTACCCAAGATGACGGGCATATTTTCTGTACCGAAGACCAGATTGTTGATGAGACTGCCAAATTCATCAACTTCCTTGCCTCAGTCTATGCCGATCTTGGTTTCAATGACTGGACAATCAAACTGTCGACTCGGCCCGAAAAGCGGATCGGCTCAGAGGAAAGCTGGGACCGTGTCGAAAAAGCATTGGGCGATGCCTGTAATGCGGCGGGCTATGAATATGAATTGTTGCCCGGCGAAGGCGCGTTTTACGGCCCCAAGTTGGAATTCACCCTGACAGATGCGATCGGGCGCGAGTGGCAATGTGGCACCTTGCAGGTTGATCCCAACTTGCCGGATCGCTTGGATGCGTCCTATGTCGGGGCAGATGGCGGCAAACATCGCCCCTATATGTTGCACCGCGCGACCTTGGGCAGCTTTGAACGTTTCATCGGCATTCTAATCGAAGAACACGCAGGCAAGCTGCCCTTCTGGCTGGCCCCGCGTCAAGTTGTTGTCGCTTCCATCATCTCGGACGCAGAGGACTATGCCCACGAGGTGGTCGAACAGTTGCGCGCCAAAGGCATTCGTGCCGAAGCCGATGTGCGCAATGAGAAAATCAACTACAAAGTGCGCGAACATTCCGTTGGCAAAGTGCCTGTCATTTTGGCCGTTGGCGCGCGCGAAGTCGAAGACCGCACATTGTCCGTACGTCGCCTTGGGGAAAAGCAAACCAGTGTTCAAAAACTGGACGACGTGGCGCGCGACCTTGCAACAGACGCGACTCCTCCTGATTTACGCGGTGCTTGAAAGTGCAATAGATAGGGTATTTTCTTTACGAATTCAGGTTATCCCATGACAAAGGTTCACGGGCCTGTGTGTCACGCTAATTTGAGTGGTGACGTTTTGTTCATCTGTCCTAACT
>CAZJAW010000029.1:0-11947 GCA_964544035.1 uncultured Rhodobacterales bacterium | reverse complement strand
TTCTAGACCAGTCCGATCAGGTGCGTAATGCTGGTGCGGCAGAGGGGGACCTGCTTGTTCCAATCGAAGGTATTCGCGGCTCTGTGCATTCTGATGCGATCACCGGAAATGAATTTCGAAATGTTCTGGTAGGCTTTGATGGCGATGACACCCTGTTTGGTCTTGGTGGGAAAGACTTCCTGATCGGCGGACAAGGTGATGACACCCTGCATGGCGGCGAAGGCAATGATCGGATGACCGGGGGCGAAGGTGCCGACACATTTGTTTTCTCGGCAGGCGACAACGCAGACATCATCACGGACTTTGATGCAGATGCCGACGTGATCCGCCTTGTGGGTGAAACCTTTGCCACAGTGACCAATGATGGAAGCGACACGCGGATTGAATACGGTTCGGACGTTGTCACACTCGAGGGTGTTGCCTTGAGCCAAGGTGACATCACAATCGACTTTTTGTGAACCAATTCCCGTTGCCGGGACGTGATGGGGCGGGCGACAGTGCTACGCGATCGCGCGATTGCGTTGGTTGAACAGTCGCCGCCGCCCATACTTCTGCGTATGGTTTTGCTCTCAAATGAACTTAATCTAGCCCTTGCGTTGCACCCTTTCTTTTTACGTCGACCCGTCCTAAGCTGCACTGCAGCACGCGGCATCGGGAGCTCTCGCACATGACTGAAAAATCAGCACCACTTTTGATCAAACGCTATGCCAGTCGGCGGCTGTATAACACCGAAACCAGCGATTACGTGACGCTTGAGGATATCTCGGGCTTTATTCACGAAGGGCGCGAAGTGCAGATCGTTGACCTCAAGACTGGGGACGATCTGACGCGGCAATACCTGCTACAGATCATTGCTGAACATGAAAGCCGAGGTGACAATGTGTTGCCAACGGATGTGCTGACCGACCTTGTGCGCAGCTATATGGGGGGTGGGGCATCGGTGGTGCCGCAGTTCCTACAGGCGTCGTTTGAAATGTTGCGCGATGGGCAAAGTAAGGTGATGGAGAATGTCTCGGCCTTGAACCCGATGTCAAAAATGCCCGGTTTTGAGATGATGCAGGCGCAACAAGAGGCCTTTATGAAGGCAATGACTGGCGGGCTGACCCCCGGTTGGGGCGCAAGTGAGAAGGCAGAGCCAGAGACCAAGGAAGAGGCAGAAGATCTGGCCTCCATCAAAAAGCAACTGGCTGAATTGCAGGAAAAACTGTCAAAGATGTCTTGAGGTTTCTACGGGTGGAAGTGGAGTTAAGCGCTCTGCCAAGAAATCCGTGGTAGAGATCGGCGTGTTTTAAAGCAACTGATCAAAGCCCCAGACGGTCCCGTAGGGCGTACCATGTCATGGCCAGCATTAGCAAAGGCGTGCGCAGCCTTGCCCCCCCCGGAAAGGGTTGCGTCGGGATTGCAGCCATTGTGTCAAAACCCTGTGCATCGCCGTCAATGGCCTTGGCCATCAACATGCCTGCATGGGTGGCGGTCCCAACGCCATGCCCGGAATAACCTGACGCTGACAGCACATTCGGGGCGACCCGCGCCAGATAGGGCAAGCGTTTCATGGTAATTCCCAAAGTGCCACCCCACGCAAAGTCGATCTGGACGTCGGCCAAATGCGGGAAAATCTGAGTCATTGGTTTACGCACTTTGGCGGCAATGTCAGAGGGGAAACGGTATCCATAACTTTCGCCGCCTCCGAACAGCAGCCGGTTGTCGTGGGACAGGCGGAAATAGTTCACAACAAAACGGCTGTCGGCGATGGCCACGTCTTGGGCCAAGACCCGTTCGGGACTTTCCAGCGGTGCGGTCGCTGCGATGAAGTTATTGATGGGCATGACACGGCGCGCAACCTGTTGATCCAGCCCGCCAAGGTAACCATTGCAGGCGAGGATCAGGTGTTTGGCACGGACGTGACCTGCATCCGTATACACGGTGATGTCCTTGGCGCGATCAATCCGTGTTGCAGCACTGCGTTCATAAAGGGTGACGCCTGCGGCTTGGGCGGCGTATGCCAAGCCAAGCGCAAAGCGTAACGGGTGTAAGTGGGCACCGTCCTTGCACAAAATCCCACCCTTGTAGGCAGGAGAAGGGCAAATGGCCTGCAAGGCTGCACTATCTAGCGCCTGCATTTCGTAGTCATAATGACGCTGCATGTGATCGCCGTAAGCGTGCAGCTCGTCCACTTCGCTCACACTTTCGCCTGTCCAAGCGATACCGGGGCGCAGATGACAGTCAATGTGATGCGCGGCGATCAAGGATTTGACCAATGCAGTCGCCTCTTGCCCCAAAGCCCACAGATCGCGTGCGCGCTCCATCCCGATCACTTTCTCAAGGCTGGGCTGTTCGACGCGTTGGCCCCATCCAAGCTGGCCGCCATTGCGCCCAGACGCACCAAAGCCTGCGCGGTGCGCTTCTAGAACCACCACTTTGTGGCCTGCTTGTGCCAAATGCAAAGCTGCCGAAAGCCCTGTATAGCCAGCGCCAACAATGCACACATCTGCGCGTATTTCGCCGCGTAAAGGCGCAGTTTCCGCAGCAAAGTCAGCCGTGGCCGCATACCAACTTCCGGGATACTTCCCGGCCTGATCATTGGCGTAAAGAAGGTTCACAGACAAAACTCCCATGCTTCATCTTGCCAAGAAAACTCGCCCCGCAGGGCCGGTTTGCGACTTAGACGTTCGTCAGCAAATGCTCGCGTTCCCACGGGGAAATCACTTGCAGGAACTCGTCATATTCTGCGCGTTTGACGATGGCATAAACACGGGCAAAATCCGGTCCCAATATCTCGTGCAAAGGTTCGCAACCTTCGAACAGATCCAGCGCTGACCCCAACCCACGCGGAATCTCGCCTTCGCCTTCATAGGCGTCGCCTTTGAATTGTGTGTCTGGGCGTCTTTCTTCCGCCAATCCCAAATAGCCGCATGCCAGCGAAGCCGCGATACCAAGATAGGGGTTGCAATCCATACCTGCGATACGGTTTTCAACCCGGCGCGATTGCGGTTTGGACAGAGGCACGCGGATGCCCGTTGTGCGGTTGTCACGTCCCCAAGCAAGGTTGATCGGAGCTGCGTGATCCTTGACGTAGCGACGGTAACTGTTGACGTAGGGCGCCATCACGGCGAGGGCTGCGGGCATGTAGTTTTGCAAGCCTGCAATGAAATGAAAGAACGCGTCCGTGTCGCCTTCTTGCGGGCCGACAAAAATGTTCTGTCCGGTTTCGCGATCCAGAATCGAGTGATGGATGTGCATGGCCGATCCCGGTTCGTCGGTGATGGGTTTCGCCATAAAGGTTGCGAAACAGTCGTGACGCAAGGCCGCTTCGCGGATCAGGCGTTTGAAATAGAATACTTCGTCAGCCAGTTTCACCGGGTCGCCGTGTAGTAAGTTAATTTCCAACTGGCCTGCGCCGCCTTCTTGGGTGATGCCGTCGATTTCAAACCCTTGGGCTTCGGCAAAATCGTAGATGTCGTCGATGACTGGGCCAAATTCGTCAACGGCTGTCATGGAATAGGCTTGGCGCGCGGCGGCGGGACGCCCCGAACGGCCCGTCATCGGCTTGATTTCCTGCGCCGGGTCTAAATTGCGTGCGATCAGAAAGAACTCCATTTCTGGCGCAACGATCGGTTCCCAACCTTTGTCGTGATACAGTTGAACGACTCGTTTCAACACATTGCGCGGCGAAAACGGTACTGGCGCGCCTTTGCGATCAAAGGCGTCGTGGATCACCTGCAAAGTCCAGTCTCCGGTCCACGGCGCGGCTGTCGCTGTGGTCATGTCGGGACGCAGGATCATGTCTTTTTCGATGAACCCATCTTCGTCCGCGGCCTCGCCCCAACCGCCTGTGATTGTTTGATAAAAGATGCTGTCAGGCAGGTGAAAGTAGTCCTGTTTGGCAAATTTCGATGCAGGCACGGCCTTGCCGCGTGCAATGCCGGGCAAGTCCGAGATGATGCATTCCACTTCGTCCAGCCGTCGCCCCTCAAGGTAAAGGCGGGCCGCTTCGGGCAGGTCGTTGAGGGCGGTGCTTTTGGTCATGGATTTACGCTCCGCGCTTGAGAAAAGCTGCCATTTGTGCCGCTACAGCACTTTGATGGACAGGTTCAGACATACCGTTCCGCGCTGCTTCCAGCAGGTCGTCAGGCACAACGCCGGGCCCGCGATGCTTGACAAGCACGTTCATCATTTCGGCGTCAAATTCGGGGTGGGGCTGCAGCGTCCAGATGTGATCGCCGTAGAGGAGGGCGGCGTTTTCACACGTATCGCTGCTGGCTGTTACGCGTGCACCGGGGGGCAGTTCGACGACTTGATCTTGGTGCCATGCATTGATCGCCAGCGTCTGATCCTGAGAGGAATATGTCTGACGTCCCACAATCCAGCCGCCATCAAATTTTTCGACCTTGCCGCCCATGGCTTGTGCAATGATCTGATGGCCAAAGCAGATGCCCAGCATTGGGCGTTTTGTGTCGGCAACGTCGCGGATCAAATCCTCAAGCGGTGGGATGAATGCATGGTCTTCATAGGCCCCGTGTTTGGACCCCGTCACGATCCAACCTTCACAGGCATCAGGGCCGCTGGGGAATTCCATATCGACCACATTAAAGGTCTCAAACTCAAAGCCATGGCCGCCCAGAAGTTGCGCAAACATGGCGTCATAGTCGCCGATCTTATCCACGGCAACGTCGGGCGCGTGACCGGTTTGCAAAATGCCGATTTTCATAGATCACCTGAGGGTATTGAAGGGCAAAGGTAAAGCAGTGCCTAGACCGTGTCGAGGTAGATTTCTGTCTGCTCTTCGAGGCTGAGGTCGGCCATTCGCCGCATTTCCTGCCGCTTGGTCATCGCAAAATTGCGGATCAGTTCGGGATCAAAGATGCGTTTGGTTTGCGCGTCATTTTCAAAGGTATCAATGGCGGCATCCCACGTCATGGGCACCGAAGGCAAATCTTGCTCATAGGCGTTGCCGGTGATGGGTGCGGGTGGTTCGGTTCCGTCTTCGATCCCGTTCATGGCAGCCCCTAACACTGCAGCGATGGAGAGATAAGGGTTCACATCCCCCCCGGCCAGGCGGTGTTCAATGCGCCGTGCAAGGGCGGGCCCCGAAGGAATGCGGATAGCGGCCGTTCGGTTTTCATAGGCCCATGCAATGCCAGTGGGCGCGTGTGCACCGGGCACAAAACGGGCGTAAGAATTGGCGTGGGGCGCAAAGACCAGCGTTGATCCAGCCATACCGTTCAGGCACCCCTGCACGGCGTGACGTAGCATATCACTGCCAGTGGGCGAGCCATCGTCGAAGACGTTGTTGCCTTGGGAATCCAGCACCGAAAAGTGCATGTGCAGCCCATTGCCTGCATAAGTGTCATAAGGTTTGGCCATGAAGGACGCGGCGAACCCATGTTTGCGCGCCGTGCCCTTGACCAGCATCTTGAACAGCCACGCATCATCCGCCGCCTTCAGGGCGTCAGGCTGGTGCATCAAGTTTATCTCGAACTGACCAAGGCCTGCTTCGGAAATTGAGGTGTCGGCAGGGATGTCCATAGCCGCGCAAGCGTCATAGAGGTCTGTGAAAAAGTCATCGAATTGATCAAGCGATTGCAGCGACAGGATTTCACCCGCCAGCCGGCGTTTGCCTGAGCGTGGCGAAGGAGGCATTTGCGGGTGCAGGCCGGAATCGTCGATCAAAAAGAATTCAAGCTCTACTGCAACAACAGGCGTCAAGCCACGGTCTTTGAAGCGTTTTTCGACGGCAGCTAGTGCGTGGCGCGGATCGCCCATGAAGGGGCTACCGTCTTCTTGAAACATCCAGATGGGCAACAGAGCTGACGGATTGGAAAGCCACGGCATCGGCACAAACCCACGTTCTGTTGGCGTGAGAACGCCGTCACGGTCGCCTGTTTCCATAACCAGCGGGCTGTCTTCGATATCTTCACCCCAAATGTCGAGGTTCAGCGCAGAGATCGGAAACCGTGTGCCATCGCGTCCAACTTTGTCCGCATAGCGCACAGGAATCCGTTTTCCGCGCGCTACACCATTCAAGTCGGACGCTGCCACTCGGATGGAGCGGACGTCGGGGTTTTCGCTCAGCCATGGATCCATGGTTGCTCTCTTTTCAGATCTATCCCCGGCGGTTCGGGTTCTTTGCGTTCAGCGGATCAAATTGGGCCGCAAGCGCATCTTTTGACGCGCATTGGCGGGAAGATGGCGGTTAAGCCGTGCATTGACCAGCCCGAACAGGCCGATAATGACCAAAGTGAGCAGAATAAAGTACATCGCCAGAATGGGATAAGGCACGAAAGGGTTGAACGTTTTGTCTGCAAAGTAGCTGGCGTAATACAGTGCGTCGCCGCGTTGTTGCCACGCCGGAAAGCCCGAGAAATAGACCAGCGTGGTGGCGTGAAACAGAAAGATCGCCTCGTTTGTATAGGCGGGCCATGCAAGGCGCAGCATAGTTGGCCAGACGATGCGGCGGAACCGCAACCAGCCGGACAAGCCGTATGCGTCTGCGGCCTCGACCTCGCCCTTTGGGATGGATTGCAGAGCGCCATAGAAGATTTCAGCTGAATATGCAGCCGTGTTCAGAAACAGCACGATCAAAGCGCCAAGCCACGCAGCGGTGAAGGGCGAAAAGAACGGGTAGGTGCCCTTGAGGCTAAGGAAAAGGAAATAGGCAAAGAAGAATTGGATGAACAGCGGCGAGCCGCGAAACAGAAAGATGAACCATTCAGCGGGTTTGCGCAGGTATCCGTTGGAAGAGCCTTTGGCGACGGCAATGGCAGTGGCGAACAGGAAGCCAGTGCACAGTGCCATAAGTCCAAAATAGATGTTCCAGATCATGCCTGATCCGATCAGCGTGAACTGTTCGCACAGGGTAAAATCGGAACGGGGCAGCAATCGTTCGCCAAGGCCGATGGCGCGCAGGCCGTAGTCTTGGATGGTCTGGATACAGCTCACACCATTGCTCCTTTGCGCTGCGCTTCGCCGCCAGATGTGGCTTGGCCGCGCGTCAGGCGCGTCATGATGCGAGACAGGATTTTTTCTGATCCC
Source organism: uncultured Rhodobacterales bacterium (assembly GCA_964544035.1). Lineage (GTDB taxonomy): Bacteria > Pseudomonadota > Alphaproteobacteria > Rhodobacterales > Rhodobacteraceae > Tateyamaria. Next base: position 4,915 of record CAZJAW010000029.1, on the reverse strand, counting down.
CAGGTCATGAACAGGTAGAACACCAAGAGCGCAAAGAAGTACCACATGCGCCAGTCGCCATGCGGATAGGCGGTGAATTGCGGCGTCTTGGTGCCGCCAAGTTCGCGCGCCCAATAGACAACGTCTTCGATCCCAAGCAAGAACAGCAAAGGTGTGGCTTTGATCAGCACTTGCCACAGGTTGGAGAGGCCGGGCAGGGCAAAGACCCACATCTGTGGCACGAGCACCCGCCAGAACGTCTGACGTCGGGACATGCCATAGGCCTCGGCTGTTTCAAGTTGTGCCTTTGGCACCGCGCGCATCGCACCAAAGAGCACATTGGCCGCAAACGCGCCGAACACGATGGAAAAGGTGAAAACGGCCAGCGCAAAAGCATAGAATTGGTGCACGGTTTGCGGGGCAGAGCCCAGCGGCAGTTTGGCCTGCGGGCACACCAGAAAATCGTTGCCTTGTCGGATCGGGTCGGTCCAGTCGGGACACAGCGCTTGGTGGCGTATCCATTCAAAGCCTTGGTCCAGAGCGATCACAAAGAACAGAAAAAATGCAATGTCGGGCACGCCGCGCACGACTGAAATGTAGCCTTTGCCAAACCATGACAGCGGCGCGAATTGCGAGCGCGCAGCCATCGCTCCGCCAAAACCAAAGGCCAAAGCGACGGGGGCTGTGACAGCCAGAATGCCGATCACCTTGAAAAAGCTGTAATAAAAGGAAAAGTGCACACCTGTGGTCAGGTAGCAGCTCAGCCAACGCAAAGTGGCCAGCGTTTCAGGATCGGAGCAATAGGAAAACATATTTGTTCACGGGTAAGGCGGGGTTTTCACCCCGCCCATGCCTTTGATTAATATTGGGCTGTGTCTTCGCCGAACCATTTGACCAGCAGCGCGTTAAGCGAACCGTCGGCCTTCATGGAGGTGATGGCGGCGTCGAACTTCTCTTTCAACTCGGCATCGGATTCACGCAAGCCCATGCCCACGCCACCGCCAAGAGGAACGTCTGGACCGATAAAGACCAGCTCGCCACCAGAGGCTTCGACCAGAGGAGCGAGGTAGTCCGCATCCGCAAAGACCGCGTCTGCTTCGCCATTACGCACAGCAGCGACAGTTTCTTCCGGCGTGGCAAATTCAACCAGTACCGCGCCGCTTTCGGCGATGTGACCCGCTTGGATCGTTGCGGTTTGTGCGGCAACTACGCCACCTTCCCAGTCTGCGCCGTCAGCTGCGCCAACATAGGCAGAGGCTGTGGGTGGGAAATAATCTTGAGTGAAGTCAATGACTTCGTCGCGTTCGTCCGTGATGCTCATACCTGCCATGATGGTGTCGTAGTTCGAGGACACGAGGTTGGGGATGATGCTGTCCCAGTCGTTTTTGACCCACTCGCAAGTCAGTTCGGCGCGCGCACACATTTCGTCGCCCAGCTCGCGCTCAAAGCCATCAACTTCGCCGGCGTCGTTGATGAAGTTGTAAGGAGCGTAAGCGCCCTCTGTGCCCATGCGCACGACGGAATGGCCGTCGGCGAGGGCGAAGGAAGCCGTCATTGCGACAGCAGCAGTGCTGAGAAGAATGGATTTCATTGGATTTACTCCCGTTTGGTTTTTTATGGTTTACGCGGCGTGGGTTGCAGAAAGAAACCCGCGCAGACGTTCGGATTTGGGCGCGCCGAACACATTATCCGGCGCCCCTTGTTCTTCGATCAGGCCTTGGTGCAGGAACACAACGTGGTTGGACACGTCAGCGGCCAGTTTCATATCGTGCGTCACGATCAACATGGTGCGACCCTCAGATGCCAAGTCTTTGATAACCCGCACGACTTCCTGTTCCAGTTCAGGGTCAAGCGCCGATGTGGGTTCATCAAACAACAAGGCTTCGGGTTCCATACACAGCGCGCGCGCGATGGCGGCGCGTTGTTGCTGTCCACCTGACAGTTGCGCCGGGAACACGTCGCATTTGTCGCCGATGCCGACCTTTTCAAGGTAGGCGCGCGCGGCTTTTTCAACCTCGGCAGGGTCGCGGCGCAGCACAGTCACAGGCGCTTCCATCACGTTTTGCAGAATGGTCATATGCGCCCACAGATTGAACTGTTGAAACACCATGGAAAGGTTGGTGCGGATGCGCAGAACCTGTTTGGGGTCCGAAGGGCGGCGGCCGTGATCTTGGCCCTTCCACGTCACAGGTTCACCTTTGAACAGCATCTCGCCTTGTTGGCTGTCCTCCAGCAGGTTGCAGCAGCGCAAAAGCGTGGATTTGCCTGAACCGGATGATCCAATAAGCGTGACGACGTCCCCGCGATTGGCGGCGATATCAACGCCTTTCAGCACTTCCAGGCGGCCATAGGCCTTGTGCAGATTGCGGATTTCGATGACGGGTTGATCTGACAAAATTATAGGCTCAATTTGTTTGTTGTCGGTCATATGGGCGCAATTTTGACACCGAGTCTACGCCCAAATTGGCGGATTGGCAGGTGGAATGTTCAATTTGGCGCCTTGTGACGCCGGAATGGTCAGAAGGCGGGCGGAATTGGCAAGGCGAGGTAGTCGGCCTTGGGAATTTGTATCAACCCTTTTAGGCGCAAGTCATAGCGGTCTTCATGTGACAGTGAAGCGATGGCGCGTATTAGGGCGGCTTTGATGGGGATAGGGTCGCGTCCGCGTGCGGTAATATAAGGTAACGCAGGTGTTGGTTCTGTACGCTCAAATGCATCAAGAAAGGCAACGCTGTCCATATCATTGGCCCCCCACAACAAAAGGGTGACGGCGTCGATGGCCGCATAGTCGGCTTGTTTGTTGAGCACAGCATCGATGCTGGCGACGTGGGTGTGGGTTTGGAGTGTCCGTGTGGGGCGCAACTTGCGCCGCGCCATATGCGTCAGAGGGGCGGCCCAACCGGATTGGGACAATGGGTCGTTAAAAGCCAAGGTTCCACGTTTGCTGAGTTCGCCCAAATCGCGTGGATCATCACGCCGCCGGATCAGAAAGCTAAAGTAATATCCCGCAGGGCAATCGGGCAGGTCGCAATCAGGTGTGCCGACGAGGGCGACTTGATCATGTAGGCGCGCGCGATAGGGCAAGCCACAGGTCTGCCCCAACAGCAGATCGCTGGATTGCCATTCCTGCCAAGGATCGCCGCCGCGGGTCAAGGCTTTGGGCCCGAACCCAAGTTCGGACTGAATGGCACGCCAAAGTCTGTCGTGCACATTTTTTAAGTGCGGCATGTCATACATGCCAAGGGAGGCGATCACTTGGAAACTTGTTGACGTGCCTTGGCGCTGTCGGGATCGGATATGCCCAACAGGTTGGCCACAAGGCGCAAAAGGGCGTCTTCTTCTTTCGCGCGTTTGCCGTCAGCCAACACCACTTTCCACAGTGCTTTGATCACGGCAAGCCGATCTTCATAGGCGACGCAATCTTTGATGGCGCGCGTGAAGCGGACAGTGTCGGGGGCCTCGACCTCCATCGCTTCGCCTTCTGCGCGCAAGGCTTGGGCTTCGGCGAGGGACAGCCCATAGCGGTCTTGTGTGATCTGGTCGATCAACTGTTGTTCTTCGCCGCTGTAATCGTTGTCTGAACGTGCCACACGCACCAGCAACGCGGTCAGCGCAAGGCGTGCGTCGGCATCTGCGATTGGGGTTGGTTCAGGTTGGATGAGTCGCTTGAGTAGGTCTTGAAACATAGATTTATCGTTGTCCTGACGCGCCCTTATTCAAGCGCACGTGTTTTGATTTCCACTGAGTCTTCGGGCGTTATGCCCATGGTTGCCTCGATCTGGTGCAAAGTCGCTTCTTCGATTTCAGCGTGATCACCGTCTGCCAACACCACATTCCACATCGAAAGCGCAAGGGCCAGCCGATCATCATAGGACACTGCGTCACGCAGTACGTCACCAAATTCGGACGTGCCGGGGGCATGGCGTTCAAGGGCTTCGCAGGTGGCACGTAGCTTGGCGGCCTCAAGAGGTTTGAGGGAAAAGGTGGCGGACAGTATTTTGTCGATCGCACCAACTTCGGCGGCTTGATAATGTTTGTCTGCCATTGCGATCCGCACCAGCAGCGCCCCCAGGGCCAATTGTGGTGTCGGTTCGGGTAGGGTCGGTTTCTCCTTCGGTCGTTTGGGAAACAAGCGTTCGAACATGTCGGGTGACCCCCTATTTCAATGCGTCAAAGCGAGTTTTCAATTTTGCAGCCTCTTGGGCAAGCCCAAAGGGGGGGCGGATCACAAACAGACCAGATCCGATCATGCCGTGGCCGGGACGAGCAGGAGGAAAGCGGACTTCGTGGCGCATCGCCTCTGGGTGGTCGTTTTCCAGTGTTTTCAGCATGTTGTGGTGACTGCCAGCCGTCAAAATGGGATACCACAATACGATGGTGCCGACATTCCATGCGCGGGCGTATTTTTTTATGTGGCCGGGGATGGTGTTGTAGTCGTCTTTGATCTCAAAGCTGGGGTCGATCAACATCAGGCCTCGGCGCGGGGTTGGCGGACACATGGAATGGCCCATCATAAAACCGTCCGTCTGCCAGCATTTTGCGGTGGGCAGAGCGAGTTCTAGGTTCAGATGTTCAGTTGGATGCAGTTCAGCCAGCGTGATTGTGTCGGTGTCGCGCAGGGTTTGCACAGCGATCATCGGTGACCCGGGATAGGCGTTTTCCCCATTTACATCAGCTGTCTGCTTCAATGCACGACTGTAGGGATGATCGGGCGAAAACCACGTCTTGACGCGTTTGATCCCTTGGGCCGCTTCGCCTGTCTTGACGGCCTCATCCGAAGTCAGATCATAAAGCGCACGCCCTGCGTGGGTTTCCATATAGCTGACGGGTTTGTCCTTGCGGGTGAGGTAATCAAGCATCCACGCCAGCAGACTATGTTTATGCACGTCTGCAAGGTTTCCGGCGTGATAGATGTGTTGATAGCTGAGCATGGGGC
>CAZJAW010000028.1:0-11958 GCA_964544035.1 uncultured Rhodobacterales bacterium | reverse complement strand
CGCATCGCCCCGCCGGATGGGGCGTTTTACGTCTACGCAGACGTGTCAGATCTGACACAAGACAGCCGCGCCTTTGCGCGCGAAATTCTAGAAAAGGCAGATGTCGCCGTCACGCCGGGCTTGGATTTTGACCCGGTGCGCGGCCACCAAACTTTGCGCTTTTCCTATGCGCGCAGCACTGTCGACATTGCCGAAGGGTTGCGCCGTTTGGCCGAATTTATGGCACAACGGCGTTAATGTGATTGGATGTTCCGGCTTCTTTGACGTGTCATCCTTAAGACGTACGTGCCGCTTGCACCGGTTTTTGAACGAAGTTGTTCTCGAAACTGTATTGGGGGATTCCCGCGCGGCTCAACTTGTTTTAGGGTGATCAAAAAAGGGCAAGAAACGATGCGGGCAGTTCTAATCGCCATTTTTCTTTGGGTCACAACTCTGTCGGCTGCAGCCCAAGACCTGTCTGGATTGGCGCGTGTCGATACCGGGTCCAGTGGCATCAAAGAGGGCTGGTTTGGCGACACCACGCTGACACTTACACTGAGCCAAGGGGTGCCGTTTCGAGTGTTCGTGTTGGATGAGCCTGCGCGCCTTGTTGTTGATTTCCGCGAGGTCGACTTTGCGGGCGTGACGGCCCAAGCGCTGTTGGGAGAGGCAAAGTCCTTGTCTTCCTTGCGTTTCGGCACATTCAAACCCGGTTGGTCACGACTGGTGGCTGACCTAGCCGAACCCATGTTGCCGGTCGAGATTGGTATGCCTGTCGATACGGACACAGGCCGTGCGACGTTAAAAATTAAGCTCGAAGACGCCGCACCACAGGATTTTGCTGCGCGCGCAGGTGCACCCATAAGCCCGGATTGGGGCGTGCAAGCGGCTGCACCGCCGGTGGTGTCGGATGATGACACATTTGTTGTGGTGCTTGACCCTGGGCACGGCGGCGTTGATCCGGGGGCCGTGCGCGAAAGCACCACAGAAAAAGAACTGATGCTGGGCATTGCACTTGCCTTGCGCGATGTCTTGCGGCGAACGGGCAGGGTCGAGGTCGTGATGACACGCGACACTGATGTTTTTGTTTCGCTGACCGGGCGCGTCGCCTTGGCGCATCAGGTGAGTGCGGACGCGTTTGTTTCGCTGCACGCAGATGCATTAAGCGAAGGGCAGGCGCGAGGCGCGACGATTTACACCCTATCGGATGAGGCTTCGGATGCAGCCTCGGCGCAACTGGCGGCACAACACGACAGGTCTGACATCATTGCGGGCGTTGATTTAAGCGGAACGGACGATCAGGTCGCATCGGTTCTGATGGATTTGGCCCGAGTGGAAACGATGCCACGCACGCAAATGCTGGCCTCAGCGTTGATCGACAACGTGGCAGAGGCGGGTGGTCCGCTTAACAATCGCCCACGCCGCGAGGCGTCGTTTTCGGTGCTCAAAAGTGCTGATATCCCTTCTGTCTTGGTCGAAGTCGGGTTTATCTCGGATGAACGCGATCTGGCGAACTTACGCGATCCGGTTTGGCGCGCATTGATGGTCGAGGCACTGGCCAAAGGCATTCTGGCGTGGCGCGATGCGGACCTTGCGTTGCAACCTTTGGTTCGACAATAAGGCCTGTTCACATCGGCGAGATGTCGCTCCAGATGGTTTTTGACGCAGCTCGAAGGCTCGCGTATAACGCCTGAGTAAAGCGACCCTTCTCAAGCAGGTGCGAGCAGTTATGTTTCGGTTTATCTTATCCTTTTTCGGTGGGATTTTTACGACGGTGACAATGGGCGTCGGGGTGACCGCGCTGTCTATTGGTGCGATCTTTTGGGTGTACGGGCGCGACTTGCCCAGCCACGAAAGCCTGTCGCAGTATCAACCTGCCACCATCAGCCGGATTTATTCCGGCGAGGGGCAGATCATTGATGAATTTGCCGAAGAGCGCCGCTTGTTTGCACCCGCCGAGACAATCCCGGACATGGTCAAGCAGGCCTTTATCAGCGCCGAGGACAAGAATTTCTACACCCACACGGGCTATGATTTGCGCGGCATCGGGGCGGCTGTGGTTGATTGCGTTGCGTCCAAAGGCCGCGGCTGTCGCGGTGGTTCGACCATCACACAGCAGGTGATGAAGAACTTCTTGCTGTCGGGGGATCGTCAGGCGGAACGCAAGATCAAAGAACTCATCCTTGCGGCCCGCGCCGAAGAAGCGCTGAGCAAAGAAAAGATCCTTGAGCTCTATCTGAACGAAATTTTCCTTGGGCAGAATTCGTATGGCGTGGCCGCAGCCAGCCAGACGTATTTCAACAAAACGCTAGAGGAATTGTCGCCCGGTGAGGCGGCTTATCTTGCATCTTTGCCCAAAAGCCCGTCGAATCGTCACCCCGTTCGCGATCGCGATACGGCCACATTCTGGCGCAACAATACGCTGCGCGAGATGAAAGAGAACGGCTATATCGACACTTCAACCTATGAAACCGAGGTCGCAGCACCGCTGAAATCGGTTCAGGGTGGAGAATACGAAAGCTTCAAAGCCGAACTTCCGCCGCGTGATTACTTTACAGATGAAATCCGTCGCCAATTGAGCGAAGATTTTGGCGAAGGCGAGTTCTTTAGCGGTGGTTACACTGTGCGCGCTACAATTGATGCGCAAATGCAGCCTATTGCGGCACGCGCGCTGCGCCGTGGGCTTGAGAATTACGACCGCAATTCTGGCATCTGGCGCGGCACGGGCAAAAAGATCGAAGCTGATCAGTTGGAAAACTGGGCCGACGTTTTGCCGACAGTCAAAGTGGCCCGCGACATTGATTTGAACGGCGACTGGCGCCCAGCCGTTGTATTGGCGGTAGAGGATCAGCAACTGCGCCTCGGTATCGAGGGTTGGAGCGAGGGTGAACCTGCCGCTGTTGTGCCGCGCGAAGACATAAGATGGCTGCGCGGGAACTTCTTTGATAATTTCGAAGTAGGTGACGTTGTGCACGTGCGCGCCATGACGGCTGATACGGATGGTTCGTTTATCCGCTGGTCGCTGCGCCAAGTGCCTGACGCACAGGGTGGTTTTGTCGCGATGGACGTAGACACCGGCCGCGTGATCGCAATGCAAGGCGGGTTCAGCTATCAACACTCGGTCTTTAATCGCGCCACACAAGCCAAACGACAGCCGGGATCAAGCTTTAAGCCGTTTGTTTATGCGGCTGCGCTCGACAGTGGCTATACGCCAGCCACGATTGTTGTCGATGCACCCATCGAAATCGACACGCCGCAAGGTCTTTGGCGGCCGCGCAACTCTTCAAACAAGTTCTACGGGCCGACGCCACTTCGTACCGGCATTGAATATTCGCGTAACTTGATGACCATCCGGTTGGCTCAAGAAGTCGGTATCGGCGTCGTTGCAGATTACGCCGAGCGTTTTGGTGTCTATGACGACATGCGGCATGTTCTTGCGAACTCTTTAGGGGCCGAAGAATCGACGCTGTACCAAATGGTGTCTGCTTATGCGATGTTCGCCAATGGTGGTGAGCGGGTGCAGCCGACGTTGGTGGACCGAGTACAAGACCGTTTTGGGCGCACTGTCTATCGACATGACGAACGGTCTTGTGTGGATTGCACACGGCTTGCCAGCCTTGATCCGGGTTTTTCACCCAGCATTCAATCCAACCGTGAGCGAGTCATGGATCCGATCACCGCCTTTCAGCTGACTTCTATGATGCAGGGTGTTGTACAGCGCGGCACAGCGGCGAGCACGGTCAATCTGCCTGTGCCGATTGCAGGCAAGACAGGAACAACCAATGACGCCAAAGATGTTTGGTTTGTTGGCTTTTCCAGCAATATCGTGGCGGGTTGTTACATCGGCTATGACCAGCCACGCAGCCTTGGAAAAGGTGCAAGTGGCGGTGGCATGTGTGGCCCAGTCTTTCAGGACTTTATGAAAGAGGCGATTCAGAAGTATGGCGGCGGCAAGTTCGAGGTTCCTGAAGGCGGCTGTTTCATCAATATTGACCGGTTCTCTGGTTCGCGCCTTGGCAAAGGGGCGCGCGGCAAAAATGTTGTGGCCGAGTATTTCCGCGATTGCGAATTGCCAACCTTCAACGTGATCTTTGACGGTGGCTTTGCCATGGGATCTGATCTGCCATTGGTTGAGGGTGTAGGCGGCGGTGGCCGACAAGTGACCACATCGACCGGTAGAAAAGCCGTTGTGGGGCCAAAAGCATCGTTTGGCGGGATCTCTTCTGGTGGTCTTTACTGACACTGCTTCAATCTGAAAAACGGTGAGGGTGCCCTCTGCGCTCGCGCGTCGCGCCCCAGACTATTTTGAGAAGCGTGAAGGATGCTTGTGGCGCGCGATAGCTTGGGCTATCTCAAAGCACTGCAAAGGGAAGTTGAGACATGCGCGCTGAAATTCAGAACCTCGTGGCCGAAATCCAAAAATCGGTGGACCTGTTGGCGCAGCGTCTGGACATTGAGACGGCTCAACACCGGCTTGAAGAATTCAACGCGCGCGTTGAAGACCCGAACTTGTGGGATAATCCAGAAGCCGCACAAAAGCTGATGCGTGATCGGCAAATGTTGGTGGATGCGTTAGACGTACACGCGCGCATTAGCCAGGATATGGTCGACAACATCGAATTGATCGAGCTGGGCGAGATGGAAGACGATGCTGAGGTGATCAGCGACGCCGAAGCCACATTAAAATCGCTGGCGACCCTTGCAGCGCAAAAAGAACTTGAGGCGTTGCTAGATGGCGAAGCTGACGGCAATGACACCTTCCTCGAAATCAATTCGGGCGCAGGCGGCACAGAATCCTGTGACTGGGCGTCGATGCTGGCGCGTATGTATGTGCGTTGGGCAGAAAAGAAGGGCTTTAAAGTCGAATTGCAGTCCGAAAGCGCTGGCGAAGAGGCGGGCATCAAGTCTGCGACGTACAAGATCAGCGGGCTGAACGCCTATGGCTGGCTAAAATCTGAATCTGGTGTGCACCGTCTTGTGCGCATCAGCCCGTTTGATTCTGCGGCCAAGCGGCACACGTCCTTTACCTCTGTCGGGGTGTATCCGGTGGTGGACGACAATATCGAGATCGAAGTGAACCCAGCTGACATCCGCATCGATACCTATCGCTCGTCCGGTGCGGGCGGGCAGCACGTGAACACGACGGATTCTGCTGTGCGGATCACGCACGAACCTACGGGCATCGTCGTGACAAGCTCTGTGAAATCGCAACACCAGAACCGCGACATCGCTATGAAGGCGTTGAAATCTCGTCTATACCAGATGGAGCTCGACAAGCGGAACGCACTGGTGAACGAAATGCACGAAAACAAAGGCGACGCAGGCTGGGGCAACCAAATCCGGTCCTATGTTTTGCAGCCCTATCAGATGGTCAAAGACCTGCGCACCAATCACGAGACGTCTGACACCAAAGGTGTGTTGGATGGCGATTTGGATGGTTTTATGGCGGCGACTTTGGCGTTGGATGTGTCGGGCAAAAGCCGCGCCGAAGCTCAGGGCTAAACACAGTGCGCGCACTCTGACGCGCCAAACAATCTGGAACGATTGGAATTGTCGGGGCTTGCGCCTTGTGTCTTGATTGCGTTCACTTCTTGCATGGATATTTCAAACACAAGCGCATTGGCGTTGAGTAATGCACTGGCAACGCGCGACGTCAGCGCAGTTGAGGTGATGGACGCCACATTGGCGCGCATCAATGCTATGAACGGGGCGGTGAATGCGATCGTTTCATTGCGCGACGCGGACGCGTTGATGGCCGACGCGGCCTTGGCCGATGCGGGGCCGCGCACGGGCTGGCTGCACGGCATTCCGATGGCGGTCAAGGATTTGGCCAATGCGGCAGGCCTGCCGACGTCGATGGGGTCACCTTTGTTTGCGGGTACTGTCGCGCCGAGCGATGACATCGCAATTGCGCAGTTGCGTCAGGCGGGTGCGATCATCATTGGCAAAACGAACACCCCGGAATTTGGCCTTGGCTCGCACAGCATCAATCCGGTCTTTGGCGCAACGCGCAATCCTTATGACGTGACCCGCACGGCTGGCGGATCATCTGGCGGGGCAGGGGTCGCGCTTGCATGTGGCATGGTGAGTGTCGCGGATGGTTCGGACATGATGGGATCTTTGCGCAATCCTGCCGGTTGGAACAACGTCTACGGCATGCGCCCGACATGGGGGGTGGTTCCGTCCGAGCCGGTGGGTGACACGTTCTTGCATCAACTGTCGACCAACGGACCAATGGCGCGCAATCCCCGAGATTTGGCAGCGCTGCTTGACACAATGGCGGGCCCTGATCCGCGCCAACCCCATGGGGGTGTGCATGCGCCAAGCTTGCCACAAATCGAAGGCGGTGCGGCGGGTATGCGCGTTGGTTGGCTGGGCGATTGGGGTGGCGCATTTGCAATGGAAACTGGCGTGTTGGACACGTGCCGCGCAGCTTTGACGCAGATGGCCGATTTAGATGTCGTTGTCGAAGACATCCCAGCCCCCTTTGATCGCGATGCAATTTGGGGGTCATGGACCACCTTGCGCAGTTGGGCGGTTGCCGGTGGGCTTGCGGCTTTCTACGACGATCCGAGCAAACGGGATCACCTCAAAGACACCGCCATTTGGGAGATCGAGCGTGGTCTTGCCATGTCGGCGATGGATGTACACCGCGCCAGTGTTGTTCGTTCTGATTGGTTTAAGACGTCGGCGCAACTTTTTGAAAGTTATGATGTTTTGGCGCTGCCCAGTGCGCAAATGTGGCCCTTTGATGTGACGTATGATTGGCCACGCGAGATTGCCGGGCAAGCGATGGACACATATCACCGTTGGATGGAGGTGGTGATTGCCGCCAGTCTGATTGGGCTGCCAGCCGTCTGTGTGCCCGCTGGGTTTGGGGGGGCGCATGATTTACCGTTGGGGCTGCAATTGATTGGACCGCGCGGCAGTGATGCCAAGCTGCTTCGACTGGCAGAAACATGGCATCAAGCGACGGATTGGCCGGGACAACGGCCACCAAAGCTCTAGGGTTAAAGCGGGGTTTCCCTCCCCATCGCGATCAAAGCCGTGCGCAAATCGCTTGTGTCTGCGTGCCCAATTTCCAAAGCAAAAATGTGGGCATGGGTCAGATAGAACGCGCGGGCGTCGTCTGTTTCAGCATTGTGTGCAGCGGTGCGATAAAGATCGACAAGAGCCGCCAAGTCCTTGCGCGCGTGCGCATCCAGTAGGCGCCCATCCAGATCGTTCATTCCGCCGCTGCGGCTTTGGCGCGATGCACACCCATATGTTCTGCAACCCAGTCGTGAAACAGATGCGTCGGCCCGTCCATTGCAGGCGAAAAGCGACCGCCATCAAACATCGGGGCGTGGCGGCCGCGTTGCATGCCCTCAACAACAAAGATGTCTTCTTTGAATACGGATTTCCATTGCGCAGTGTTTTGAACGCGCAAATCAGGATCTGTATCGGGCTGGGCATAAAATATATGCACGTGTTCTATGGTTTTGTCCGTCGCAATCGGCGTCAGGATGATTGCAAAAGCATGGTCTCGGTGTACGCCCAGCAGCACGTTTGGAAAGGCGGTGATATATTCCGCCGCTTTGTCCCATTTTGTGCACAGACCTTCAAAGTCAGGGAAGGTCTGACTGTTTGAGCCAGTCAATTGACGGTAGACCAAAGAACCTTGCCCTGAAAACTGCCCCTGTTCTTCGATGTGATAGTGATCTTCGAGCCGGGAATAGCTGTTCAGGCCGGGGTGGATCCAAGGTAAGTGATAGCTTTCGCAATAATTTTCGACTGCAAGCTTCCAGTTGCAATTTACCTCAAGCGTAAAGCGGCTGTCAGCTCCGCCATGATAGAACGGTTTATCGAACTCCGCCCAACGTTCCAGCAATTCAGCGTTGGTCTCTTCAAAGGGGGGGGCGGTGCCTGACAAGTTAATCCACACGGTGTCGAACCAGATATGGCTGCGCACTTCGATCAGACCAAGCAGATTGCGGTCGATTCCGTCTACGGTGTTCTGACCGGGTCCGCCTACATGTGGGGTCGACACAAGCCGCCCTTGGGTCGAGTAACACCAAGAGTGGTAAGGGCAGCGGATGGCGCCTTCGATCTTGCGGGGTGCGTCCACAAGGATCATGCCGCGATGGCGGCAGATGTTGTGAAACACACGCACGGCGCCCGCGTTGTCACGGATCAGCAGCAGCGGAATGCCTAGAAATGTCAGCGGTACAGCGTCGCCCGGTTCTGGTACATCAGCGGTGACTGCAAGACCGGGCCAGCCAGACATAAGTAGGGCAGCGCGTTCTTCTTCGAACACTTTTGGATCAATGTAGTGTTCATTTGGCAAGCCATGAGCGTCATGGATGGGTTTGCGTACAGAGCTTAGATCGGTGTCGTGCATTTTCTTCCCTCCGGCTGCTTTTCAAAAGCAGGTTACCGGATGGAGCAGGGCAAACTTGTGCATTTTCGACCAGACTTTGTCATCCCCGACATCGCGAGGCGCATTATCCGTGACGTTGTTTGTGACGCAATGTTCCGACAACAGGGCTTGGTGCGCGATCATTCCGGAAGGGAATGACAGTTGCGGAGCCTCCGGTGGCATCGCAGGTATGTGCAGTTACAGCGCTCAGACCGTCGTTTAAAGATGCACTTGTATCTTGTCCGATCAAAACCGGATTGCTCGCCAATCGCATGTTGCGCTTTGTACTTACGTCGAACTCGACAACGTCACCGACAGAGAAGTAAGAGTCAGGTACCACTACATTTTCATGACGCGATAGAAATGCCAGATCGCCTTGATCTTCACACCAAATCACCGCCTTTTTGTCGGCCGCGTCGCTCCAAAGTATGACACCTATCATTTTCTCTCTACCCGAGGTTGTTCTAATATATTACAACCAAATTTTTACCATCCGATAAATCCCTTACTCTGGGACGAGCGCTTGATTTTTGTGTCTAAAAGAGTATCGAGGAGTAACTAGCGCGCGTCAGGCGTGACGCTAAATGGCGTCATATTTGGTCTAAAGCGCACAAGTTAGCGTCAAATTTGTTGATTAAGTGGTATTTGTCACAGCCTGCTGAAGAGGACTTTTATGGCGGAAACGCGTAGATCACCGACGGAATTGCGTAGCATGTTCGGCGCAAACCTGCGCGTTCTTGCAGAGGGTTTCGCTTCGATCTCGGAGTTGTCGCGTCAACTTGGCATCAACCGAACGCAGTTTAACAGATACTTGTCTGGCGAGAGCTTTCCGCGCCCGGATGTGCTTTCGCGTATTTGTTCATTTTTTGATGTCGATGCGCGTGTATTGCTGGAACCCGTCGGAGGCATTTCCAACCGCAAGGACCCGCTGACTGGCGATTTCCTGGCTGATTTTGTCGGCGCAGGTGTCGATAATATTGACGAGTCTCTGTTTCCGTCCGGGTTTTATCGATTTTCGCGCCGCAGTTTTATAAACCAAGATCAATTTCTGAGCGGTGTTGTTTGGGTGTTTCGCGACGGTGCTTCTACCTTTATCCGAGGTTTTGAGGCGCGCGCAGCGATGCGGGCACAAGGATTGCCAATGACGTGCGACGCGCGTGAATTCCGCGGCCTTGTGCTGCGTCAGGAAGACGGAATCGCGGCGATGATATCGCGCAGGGACTGCATGACGACGTCGTTCAATTTCCTTACCAGGGTGTCATCTTTTGAGAATAATTATTGGGTCGGATACGTAGCACGTACCGTGCGCGACAGCCCCGAGGGTGAACGGGTTGTACGCATGGTTTATGAATATCTGGGCGCACGATACACTGATGCCAAAACAGCAAGCAAAAATTCTGGTTATTGCAGCATTGATGATCTGCTGCCGTTTCATCAACGCCTTTTGCAGGCCGACGCGCCATTTCGCTAGGCGCGCCGGTGTTTGATTAGGAAAACGCGCGCGCGGGCAGCTCTTAATCGCCGCGAGGCAAAGCAGCGACACCAGTTCGTGCGACTTCAATCAATCCAAGTGGGCGCATAAGGTCGGCAAATGCGTCGACCTTTTCCGGTGCGCCAGTGATTTCAAAGATGAAACTCTCTAGTGTGCTGTCGACCACATTGGCGCGAAAAATATCGGCCAAACGCAAAGCTTCAACGCGTTTGTCGCCTTGGCCCGCCACTTTGAACATTGCCAACTCACGCTCGACCGAGGGGCCTTCGACAGTCAAGTCGTGCACGTCGTGGACCGAAACGATGCGACCAAGTTGTGCTTTGATCTGCTCAATCACCTGAGGTGTACCCGTGGTCACGATGGTGATGCGGCTGGTGTGACCTTGGTGGTCCACTTCGGCCACAGTCAGGCTTTCGATGTTGTAGCCGCGCCCTGCAAACAGGCCGATCACACGCGCCAGCACGCCGGGTTCGTTTTCGACCAAAACGGCAAGCGTGTGCTTTTCGATAACATCCGAAAAGGTCGGGCGCAGGTTGTAGGCGGAGTGGCTTGTGGAGCCTTTTTTGAGTTTGAGTGCTGACATTTATTTCTTACTCCACTTCTTAGGCGAACTGCGTTTCAGCAGTCAGCTCAGCTATTTTCGATCCCGTGACTGTCATGTCGACCCATTCGATTGCGATCTTAATGATCCATTGCGCAACGAACATCGCTGGGAGCATATAAAAAGAGTGTCTCACACCAACACACTCCCCTTGGCATCAATCGCACCTTGGGTATCGGCCTCTCCCATCAGCATTTCGTTGTGCGCCTTGCCGGATGGGATCATGGGGAAGCAGTTTTCGTGTTTTTCGACAAGACAATCAAAGAGCACAGGACCGTCGTGGTTAATCATTTCCATGATCGCGTCATCCAGATCAGCAGGGTCAGAGCAGATGATGCCCTTGGCACCAAAAGCTTCGGCCAGTTTGACAAAATCAGGTAAAGCTTCGGACCAACTTTGCGAATACCGCTCGCCGTGCAGCAATTCCTGCCACTGGCGCACCATACCCAAGCGTTCGTTGTTCAGAATGAACTGTTTGACGGGCAGATTGAATTGAACCGCCGTGCCAAGTTCCTGCATGTTCATCAACCAAGAGGCCTCGCCCGCAACGTTGATCACCAGTGAATCTGGGTGGCCCAACTGCACGCCGATGGATGCTGGAAAGCCATACCCCATGGTGCCAAGGCCGCCGGACGTCATCCAACGGTTTGGACCTTCAAAGTTCAGATATTGCGCCGCCCACATCTGATGCTGGCCGACTTCGGTGCAGATATAGCGGTCGTGATCTTTGGTCAAAGCTTCAAGGCGCTGCAAGGCATGCTGCGGTTTGATGATTTTACCTTCTTGCTTGAATTTCAAACAATCAACAGCCTGCCATTCTTCGATCTGTTTCCACCATTTGGCTACGCCTTCGGCATTCGTCTTGCGCCCGCGCGATTTCCAGACCTTGAGCACGTCTTCGAGCACATGGGCGATGTCACCTACAATCGGAATATCAGTCTTGATCACTTTGTTGATCGAGGACGGGTCAATGTCGATATGGGCTTTGATCGATTTGGGGCTGAACGCATCAAGGCGACCGGTGATGCGATCATCAAAGCGCGCGCCGATGTTGATCATCAGGTCACAACCGTGCATCGCCATGTTTGCCTCATAAAGGCCGTGCATTCCAAGCATGCCCAACCATTTGTCACCCGACGCCGGGTAACAGCCCAGACCCATCAGGGTTGAGGTGATTGGAAACCCGGTGGCGTCGACCAATTCGCGCAACAATTGGCTGGCGGCTGGGCCAGAGTTCACAACGCCGCCGCCCGTATAGAAAATCGGGCGTTTGGCGGTTTCAAGTGCCGCCACCAATTCGGTAATCGCCTCCATGTCGCCCTTGACCTGCGGCTGATAGCGCGAGGTCGATGGTTTTTTGGGCTCATAGTTGCCGGTGGCGAATTGCACGTCCTTTGGGATGTCGACGAGCACGGGGCCGGGGCGGCCCGCAGTTGCCACGTGAAAAGCTTCGTGGATCACGCCGGACAATTTGTCCGTTTCCTTCAC
>CAZJAW010000027.1:10184-12088 GCA_964544035.1 uncultured Rhodobacterales bacterium | reverse complement strand
GATCAGCCTTGGCAAGACGTGCAGATTCTTCTGCCACATCTGGATCCGCGCCGATCACCGGGGCGAGTTCACGCGTCAGTGCAGCTATGCGGTTGATCCGGTCAGATTCCGATCCCAATTTGTTGTGGAAGGTCACGTTTTCAAGGCTCTGCGTCCAGACACTCATGTCTGACTTGGCAATCCGCAGATCGTTTTCCCAGAAGAATTTGGCATCCGCCAGTCGCGCGCTAAGCACCTTTTCGTTGCCAGCCAAAATAGTCGCGCCTTGATCGGCAGTTTCGCGGTTGGCGACGGTGATGAAACGCTCGATCCGGCCTGTTTTAGGATTGCGCACTGAAAAGAACTTTTGATGCTCTTTCATGGAGGTTTGCAGCACCTCTGGTGGCAATTCCAAGAAGGCGTCACCGATCTTGCCCATCAGCACCACGGGCCATTCAACAAGGCCTGCGACCTCGGCCAAGAGGCCCGCGTCTTCGACCACCTCAAGGCCGCTGGCAAAGGCCATGTTGGTGGCGTCATTCCAGATCGTATCAGCGCGTTCTTTGGGATCCAACACGACATGCGCGCGCTTTAGCTTTGTGGTATAATCTGCAAAAGACGTTACAGACATTGCGTCTGGCGCCATAAACCGATGGCCGTGAGTTGTATCGCCTGACGTGATGCCGTCGATGTCCATGGGGACAACTGCATGCCCGGCCTCATCCGACAGAATACACAAGATAGAATGCAGCGGGCGGACCCATTTAAGCGCGCCCGTCCCCCAGCGCATCGACTTGGGCCATGGGAAATTGCGAATGCTCGCCTCAAGCACTTCGGCGATGATATCCGACGCCGGGCGACCTGGTTTTTCAATCAAGGCAAACAGCACTTTGCCTTTGGGCGTGTCGCGTTCCGCAAGCTGATCGCGGGTCAGGCCTGCGCCACGCAAGAACCCTTCGATCGCCTTTTCCGGGGCGTCGGCCTTGGGACCTTTGCGTTCTTCGCGAGTGGTTGGACTTTCGGCCAACAGCCCCTCAACCGTCAGGGTCAAGCGGCGCGGGGTGGAGAACGCAGCAGCAGAGGCATAGGTTAGACCAGCCTCGACCAGACCATTTGTGACCAGCTTTTGCAGGTCTTCGCCTGCGCGTTTTTGCATGCGCGCGGGGATTTCTTCAGAGAAGAGTTCGATCAAAAGGTCAGGCATTATTCTGCATCCAGTTGGGGGCATTCTTCGCCCACGATGGTCCCGTCATAGGCTTTCTCGCCACAATTATTCAGCTCGTGCCAAATGTAGCCGCGCCCGTCTTGGGTAATGGCTACGATCCGGTCAACGCCGAATTCAATGTTCTTCTGGCCCAGAAAAGGCAACGCGGTGCCGGCCTCGAGTTCGGCGCCAATCGCTTCGGCATCAAAGCAGTCAAACCAATCTGGTGCGTTGCGCGGCGTGGCCGTTTCGAGCCCGACATAGGTTTCCGTCAGCAGCGACAGCGACAACTCAGTTGTGAAACACGCACGATAGCGGATTGGCGAGCTTTCCGCGTCAATCGCTTCAAAATTGTCTGTGCTGATGACCTCTGGTTCGTCGGACACGACCGAAACGAGTTCCACATCCGACGCCTCGACAGGTTCGTAAAACCCGTAAATTTGCAGGTAGTACATTAAGATGCCGCCGATAAGGGATGATAGCAAAAGACCGATCACGATGATTTTCCCCTTCATTCCGCCGCCTCGGGCACCCAACCACCCGCACGTGTTTGCACAAAGGCATCCGCGCACTGCTTGGCCAACGCGCGGACGCGCCCGATGTAGGCTTGACGCTCCGTAACGGAAATCACGCCCCGCGCGTCCAGCAGGTTAAAGATGTGGGACGCCTTGATGCACTGATCATAGGCCGGGTGCGCCATGATGATGCGCTTGCCGGTTTT
>CAZJAW010000027.1:0-10084 GCA_964544035.1 uncultured Rhodobacterales bacterium | reverse complement strand
CCTTGATGCACTGATCATAGGCCGGGTGCGCCATGATGATGCGCTTGCCGGTTTTGGGGTCGACGTGATCTTCGGCAAGGGTTTTGGCGCACTCTGCCTCGGCCTCTTCGAACTGCTTTAGCAAGACGTCCGTGTTGGCTGTGTCAAAGTTCCAGCGCGCGTATTCTTCTTCGGTTTGTTTAAACACGTCGCCATATGCCAGCGGGATCATCGCATCGGGATCGTTGAACGGCATGTCCATGACATGATCAACGCCGAGGATGTACATCGCCAGTCGTTCCAGCCCATAGGTCAATTCGCCGGACACAGGGTGACAGTCGTGCCCACCTACCTGCTGGAAATAGGTGAATTGCGACACTTCCATGCCATCACACCAGACTTCCCAACCCAGACCCCATGCGCCCAATGTCGGGCTTTCCCAGTCATCTTCGACAAAACGGATGTCGTGCAGGGCCATATCAACGCCGATGGCCTTAAGGGAGCCAAGATAGAGATCTTGCAAATCTGGCGGGCTGGGTTTGATCAGAACTTGGTACTGGTAGTAATGTTGCAACCTGTTCGGGTTCTCGCCATAGCGCCCATCCGTGGGGCGGCGCGAGGGCTGCACATAGGCCGCGGCCCAAGGTTGCGTGCCCAAGCTGCGCAATGTGGTGCCCGGATGGAAGGTGCCTGCGCCCACTTCCATATCGTAGGGTTGCAGAATCGCGCAGCCCTTGGTCGCCCAATAGGATTGCAATCTCAGGATGATTTCCTGAAAGGAACGTGGCGTAGATGGGCTGTCAGACATCGGTTTAACCCTTTGGTGGATGCGCGCCTTACCTACGACCCGCCCCCAGGTAGGTCAATTGCGCGCGAGGTCTCTTTTTGGAGGTATTCCGCCATTTTCATTGCGCGCTTTCTTGCCTATTCTGCAGGACAGGTAAATGGGCACAAAGACCATTGAAGGGGACATCGAGTGATTTTCAAACGGATCGCATTTGCGTGGGTGATGCTTGTCATGTCCATGGCGGGGGTTTCAGCCCAGCAAGACGTGGTCTGGGTTCAGATCGAAGCACAACCGAACCTCGTTGACGCGACCGAGCGCGCGCAGATCTATGCGTCCGATATCCAAGATGTGAACGGTTTTGCGCTGAGGGGCGGATGGTTTGGCATTGCCCTTGGCCCCTATACGCGGCGTGACGCCGAACAAGTGTTGCAGGTGTATCGCAGCGAAGGTGTGATTCCGCCCGACAGCTACATCGCCCTTGGGTCTAGTTTTCGTCAACAGTTCTGGCCCGTCGGTGCCAACGTTCTGAACCGCGGCGTCGTTCAAGCGCCTCTGGACGCAGTACAAACGCCAAGCGATGAAACACCCGAAACCACGGCGCCCGAAGTGGCGACCTCAGAAGTCGCGCCCCCTGCCCCGCCGCCTGTTGATGAAACACCAGCCGAGGCGCGGCGCAGCGAACGTTTATTGTCCGGCGCAGAGCGCGAAAACCTGCAAGTCATGCTAAAATGGGCCGGGGTTTATCCCGGTCGCATCGACGGCGCCTTTGGGCGTGGCACGCGCAATGCAATGGCAACATGGCAAGGGCGCAAGGGCTTTGACGTGACGGGCATCCTGACCACTGACCAGCGGGCTGCCTTGCTACAAGACTATAACGCCGTCCTGAGCGATCTGGGATTGGCCAGTTTGCGCGACGACAATGCTGGCATCGAAGTCATTCTGCCCACGGACATCGTGGCATTCGAAAAATATGAATACCCGTTTGCGCACTACACCAGTACCGGCGACATTCCTGCCACCATCCTGTTGATTTCGCAGGAAGGGGATCAAAGCACGCTGTTTGGGCTTTATGATATCATGCAAACCCTTGATATCGTGCCGCCAGATGGGCCACGCGAACGCAAAGACACCTCTTTTGTTTTGATAGGCGAAGACGCAACGCGCATTTCCGAAACCCGCGTGTCGCTTGAGAATGGGCAAGTCAAAGGGTTTACCCTGATCTGGCCGGCGGGTGACGAAGAACGTCGCGGTCGACTGCTCGCGGAAATGGATCGCAGCTTTGTGCGTTTGGCCGCTGTGCTGCCACCATCTGCGACCTCCGAAGAACAAGCAATTGATCTGGTCTCAGGGCTAGAGATTCGCGCGCCACGTGTGTCACGGTCTGGCTTTTTTGTGGATCGCCGCGGCACTGTCATCACCACTTCCGAAGCCGTAGAAAGCTGTTCGCGCATCACAATCGACACGGACACCGAAGCCGAAGTCTTGTTGAACGATACTGCCAGTGGCGTGGCCATTCTAAAGCCTTCCACAAACCTCGCCCCACTTGCTGTGGCGCTGTTTAGCAATGTTACGCCTCGGCTGCAGTCCGAGTTGGCGGTGTCAGGATACAGCTATGAAGGGGTGCTTGGCGCGCCGACGATGACGTTTGGTTCGCTTGGCGATGTGCGTGGTTTGGGCGGGGAAGCCAATGTCGTGCGCCTTGAAATCGGCACTTTGCCCGGTGATGTGGGCGGCCCTGTGCTCGATTCGGGTGGAGGCGTGCTGGGCATGCTATTGCCAGAGGCGCAGTCAGCCCGCGCCCTGCCCGATGGTGTTCGCTTTGCCCTGAACCGCGAGGCGTTGCAGGATGTACTGGCGCAAGCAGGTTTGGCCGCAGCAGGCACAGACAGTTCGGCCCCCATCAACCCGGTCGATCTAACCGGTGAAGCCACAGGCATGACTGTGCTTGTCAGTTGCTGGGACGACTAAGAGGGCGGTTCGCCCAACGCCGTTGCACGCTCCGTATTGCCCGCCAAATCACTTTGTAACCTAAGAAACGGTCAAACGATGTCTGGGGTGAGATAGATAAGAGTTGGACCATCTTGATTGAAGGCGTCGCGAACTGCGGTTTGCATGTCTTTCAGGGTCTTTGGCGCAACTGCGTAGGCACCAAAAGCTTCGGCCAGTTTGCAAAAGTCTGGATTGCGCGCGACCACAGCGTTGGGAGCAATCTGAGCGCGGGTCATAGAATCTTCAATCTCGCCCAGTTTGGCGTTGTCCCAAAGAATGATTGGGATCGGCAGGCCGAGTTCTACCGCTACACCCAATTCAGCCATGGTGTAGTGAAAGCCATAATCCCCGATGATCGCCATCGTCGGTTTCCCATCGCGCGCCACAGCGCCACCAATGGCGGCTGGGGTTGCATAGCCCAACGTGCCAAAGCCCGTGGGATGGTGCCAGTGACCGGGGCGGTCCATGTCCCACACTTCTTTGGCGGTATAGGCCAGCTGGGTCATGTCGGAGTAGATCATGGTGTCGGAAGGAACGGCGTCGCGCAGCGCGTCGCAGACAGGGACGATACCGGGGCGTTCGGCATCGACTTCGGCGCGCCATTTGGCGCAGGTTTGCGCGATCTCGTGATGATCCCACCCTTTGGCCGGGGTATGATCATCCAAAGCGTCAAGCACAGCCTCCATCGTCTCGTATGCTTCGCCCAAAACAACACGGTCTTGCGCACGGGAGTGCGTGGCAAGCACCTCTGGGTCGATATCGACGCGGATCATCGCCGCCTCACACCCCAGCTCTTCACGCCACAAGTCAACCTCAGCGAGTTGGCAGCCCACAACCACCACAAGATCAGCCGTGTTAAGAACGCGCGCCGATTCAGGCCGCGCCAACGAAGCCCCGAAACAAAGCGGATGTTCCGGTGGCATTATGCCGCGCCCCGCAAAACTTGTGAACACAGCCGCTCCCGCCGCCTCGGCCAGCTTTGGGTACAAAGAAGCCCCAACGGTTGCGCCACCGCCCAGCACCAGCACCGGACGTTTAGCCTTTTTCAACGCATCCGCGATGTGCCGAACCGCCAGCGGGTCACGAAGAATACCAGCAGCCAGTTCCAGATTGGCTTGCTGGGGAGGCTCAGCTGCGTTTGCCTCCAACAGCTTAATAGGGACTTGCAAGTGTTTGGGCCGCGCGCGGCGGTTGTCAAACTCGAACAAAGCCCGATCAACCAACGCATAAGCCGCTTCAGCACTGCGCGCCTCTTCTGACCAATCACAAACCGTCGCAGCCGCCCCGCGTTGATCCTTCATCTGGTGCAGCTGTCCACGCTTGGCTGCCGTTTCATCGAGGCAAGAGGAAATCACCAGCATAGGCACAGAGTCACTGTACGCCTGCCCCATTGGCGTCATGATATTACACAAGCCCGGCCCCGTGATCACGTAAGCCACTCCCGGCTTGCCGGACGCGCGCGCATAGCCATCGGCCATGAACCCCGCGCCCTGTTCGTGACGCGCCAGCACATGGGTGATCCCGGCTTCTTCTATCCCGCGATACATTTCCTGATTGTGCACGCCCGGAATGCCAAAGATCACATCCACCCCGCGGTCCTTTAGCATGTGGGAAATTTGGGCACCAAGTGGACGATTCATTAAGCTCTCCAGAATTGAACAGTAAAGATGACGTAGACCGCCATGAGTTCGAGCCGCCCGATCAGCATACCCGTCGCGAGCAGCCATTTGGCCGTGTCATTCAACGTCGAAAAGTTGCCCGCAGGTCCGATAGTGTCACCAAGACCGGGGCCAATATTGCCAAGCGCCGTCGCAGCACCCGACACTGACGTGATAAAGTCCAACCCCGTCATCGCCAAGGCGACCGCTAAAATTCCCAAAGTCACGACGAACAACATAAAGAACGTCATCACCGAATTCAGGATCCCGTCCCCCACAGGACGCCCGGCATAGCGTGGGGTGAACACGCCGTGCGGGCTGCGGGTCTTGCGCAATTGTGCACCGATCGAGGCGAACAGAAGTTGAAAGCGGAAAATCTTGATCGAACAGGACGTTGAACCAGCGCATCCCCCGATCAATCCGATAAAAAAGAAAATGGCGACAGGGAACGCCCCCCACAACATGTAATCAACCGACGCGTAACCCGTACCCGAGATGATAGACGTGATGTTGAACAGTGCCTCGCGCAACATTTGTTCAGGATGGTGCGTGAATCCAAAGCGGAGCGATATAAAAACAACGCTGACCAAAACGACGATGGTCAACAAAAAGCCACGCACTTGTGGGTCACGGTGCAGTGCTAAGGGGTTCCCGTTGATCAGCTGTACATAGCGCACAAAAGGCAACGCAGCCGCGATCATAAAGAACGTGGCCGCGTATTCCGCGGACCCTGAAAACGTCCCGAAAGAGCCGTCATAGTTCGAAAACCCACCCGTCGAAACTGTCGTCATGGCATGCACAACTGCGTCAAACGTGCCGATACCCAACGTGATATATGTCAGTGTACAAGCAAGCGTCAGCGCAACATAGATGACAGAAATCTGGCTGGCGATCTGTGTTGCACGAGGCAGGATTTTACCAAAGGTATCAAAGCCTTCGGTGCGGAAAATCTGCATGCCACCGACCCGCAATTCGGGCAGGAACACCATGGCGACAACAATGATACCAATGCCGCCCAACCATTGCAGAATACCGCGCCATAAAAGCAGGCCACGGGGCAATTCTTCGAGACCGGAAAACACAGTCGACCCGGTTGTCGTCAACCCAGACATAGCCTCAAAAAACGCATCGACAAAACGTGCGTCGGTCTCTCCGATCACAAAAGGCAATGCGCCAAAAATGGGCAGAGCAAGCCAGACACCGGTCGTCAAAAGGAAAGTTTGTTGGATCGACAGACCTTCGCCGACGCTGTTGGAACAGCTTAGCGAGATGACGCCGCCAATAACAATTGTGATAATTGCGCTTTCGGCAAACACCGTCCAATGGGTGTTGCCATACATCAGATCGGCAATCATCGGCACAGCCATCGCGACGCCCAGCATCGCAACAAGCAATCCGATTACATATCCAACGGGGCGCAGGTCAAACATCGCGCACAGCGTTGAAGGGCTGCGCGCGGGGTGTCAAGCGGATGAACACCCCAACACAGCAAAAGCGCACATGGCCCAAGGCAAAACTGGGCCATTGCATTGCGATCAGATGTGCATCAAGTCGCGAAAGACAAAGGCAGGAATATCTTCACGGCGCAGGCCCATTTCAGCCAGTTCTTCATCTGTTTTGGCGTTCAGCTGCTCGGCTTGGTTCAGGCGTGCCTCGGCATAAGACGACGCAACCAATGCGCGTCCCAAAGCTGCAAAGAAGCCAGAGATACCAGCCCAGATGCCGGCAAAAATGCCAGATGTTTCATTGGTTTGTGTGTGCGAAGCGTATGCCATCAAAGGCTCCATTTCTGTTTGCGTTAACTAGCGTCTTCTTAACTTCAACTTAGGATGCTGCATCGCAGAATACCAATGCTGTTCCTGCATAGCCGGGTTGCGGGCAGCGAGGTGCACTATGCAAACTTAGATCAAATTCGCGGCCCTGCGGCGTGAATGGCGCACAAAATCTACGCACCAGCAGGAATTGAAACACGATGCCCATTTTGCGTGCGTAATCTTACGGTTCAGGTGACCGGGATCATTCCCGCCAGATGCGTCAGGCACACAGCCGGGCCAGCGTTCGCCCTCAGGATGGGCAACAGTAATCCTTCGACCATATTCAGTGGGGCGCCATGGTTTAGACGAATGCGGCCAAGATGAAAATTAAGTTACAGCGTCGTGACGCGGTTGACGCGCCTCGCATCTGGTCGTAATTCAACCCCGTGGCGATTTGATACCGGATTGCGGGCCACCTCAGCGTCTTGTCTTCAAGGCAGGCTGGAAAACTCCGCTAAAAGGTCAGGATGAAAGACCTCCTTTCGCTTGACTGAGCATTGGGGGTTTTTTTGTGGCCTGACCCCATCTCATAGGCCCATTGAGTTTGGAGCGAACAAAACATGAGTGACACTTGGAATCCCCGCACCCGTGCCGTGCATGGCGGCATCCGCCGCAGCCAGTATGGTGAAGTGAGCGAAGCCATTTTTCTGACCCAAGGCTTTGTCTATGACAGTGCCGAAGCCGCCGCACAACGCTTTGAAGGTGCAGGCCCGGATGAGTTTATCTATGCCCGTTATGGCAACCCAACTGTGGCGATGTTCGAAGAACGTATCGCGGCACTGGAAGGCGCCGAAGATGGCTTTGCCACGGCATCGGGCATGGCCGCCGTATCTGGTGCGTTGATGTCTATGCTGAAAGCAGGGGATCGTGTTGTGTCATCGCGTGCGCTGTTTGGGTCGTGCCTGTACGTGCTGGAAGAAATCCTGCCCCGGTATGGTGTCGAAGTGGTCCTTGTTGATGGCACCGATCTGGATCAATGGCGCGCAGCGATCACCCCTGAAACAACAGCGATTTTCTTTGAATCCATCTCGAATCCGACGCTGGAAGCCGTTGATATCACAGAGGTTTGCAAGCTCGCCCATGCGGTAGACGCAACTGTTCTGGTCGACAATGTCTTTTCTACACCTGTGTTTTCAAACGCGATTCAGCAAGGCGCGGATGTGGTGATTTACTCGGCCACCAAACACATCGACGGCCAAGGGCGGACGCTGGGTGGGATCATCCTTGGCACGCGCGAATTCATCCGCAAAACGGTTGAACCCTACATGAAACACACAGGCGGCTCGATGTCGCCCTTCAACGCGTGGGTCATGCTGAAAGGTCTTGAGACGATGGAGCTGCGCGTGAACGCGCAATGCGCTACGGCGCTGGCACTTGCTGATGCATTGCAGGGCCATGATGCATTGGCTCGCGTGATCTATCCTGGCCATGCCAGTCACGCTCAAAACGCACTGATCCAGACACAGATGGGGGGCAAAGGCGGCACGGTTCTGTCTATTGACCTCAAGGGCGGTCAAACTGCGGCATTCAAGTTCCTCAATTCCGTGACGATTCCGGTGATCTCGAACAATCTGGGCGATGCAAAATCGATCCTGACACACCCCGCCACGACAACGCACCAGCGCCTGCCGCAGGATCAAAAAGAACTGCTTGGCATCACCCCCGGCCTTGTGCGCATGTCTGTGGGCCTTGAGGATGAACGCGATTTGATCGCGGATATTCTACAAGCCCTTGATCAAGCATAATAAAACACGGTAGCCGCCCCTTTGCGGGCGGCCTCCTGCCGTTTTTCGCCCCTAAGTCCAGTTAAATGTCATCCATGTTGCAACGCGACACGTAAACGTTAGCAACGATGGAAAAGTGCGACAAACTGACTATGTATGTCGTACAAGTAAGACAGAAAGGGGGGCTACTTCTATGAACATTCATACGCCCGACATCAATACAATACCCGAACGAGACGAAGCTGAGGCCGCGCTAGAGGTACTGCGCCGCTGGGCAGAAACGGCTTCTACCACCGAAATTTTGGAACTGGACCCATCCGTGGCACGCCTTGTGCCTGGCAATGACGCAGTGGATTATCCGTCCTTTAGTCGCGTCTATCCGGATGATTTTGCGGTTGGCGAAGTCTACAAAGACACCCTACCCGATCTGCAAAACGGCCCATCCAGCCTGATCCGAGGTGCACACCAGCAAATCCAACATGTGGGAATATCCAATTTCCGCCTGCCTTTGCGCGTGCAGACCCGCGACGGCGATGCGTTAACACTTGAGACGTCTGTGACCGGCACTGTCAGCCTTGAGGCCGACAAGAAGGGCATCAACATGTCCCGAATCATGCGGTCGTTTTACGTCCATGCGGAAAAGACATTTAGCTTTGAGGTGATCGAAGCCGCGCTTGATGACTACAAATCTGATCTAGAAAGCTTTGATGCACGCATTCAAATGCGCTTCAGCTTCCCGGTAAAAATCGAATCCTTGCGGTCTGGCCTTTCTGGCTATCAGTACTACGACATCGCGCTGGAACTGGTGGAACAGGATGGCGTGCGTAAAAAGATCATGCATCTGGATTACGTTTATTCCTCGACCTGCCCCTGTTCTCTGGAGTTGTCCGAGCACGCGCGCGCAACCCGTGGGCAGCTGGCGACGCCACACTCGCAACGCTCAGTCGCTCGGATTTCGGTTGTGGTTGAAGATGATGCGCAGTGCCTTTGGTTCGAGGATTTGATCGAAAGTTGCCGCAACGCGGTGCCAACCGAGACACAGGTCATGGTCAAACGCGAAGACGAGCAAGCCTTTGCAGAATTGAATGCCGCCAATCCGATTTTTGTCGAGGATGCTGCGCGACTGTTCTGCAAGCAGTTGCAGGTCGATGCCCGCGTCGGCGATTTTCGCGTCGTTGCGAGCCATCAAGAAAGCCTGCACAGCCATGACGCCGTGTCTGTGCTGACTGAGGGCGATACTTTTGCCTCTGACAGTATCGATCCGCGGATGTTCTCAACGTTGTTCCACGTCGGCTAAAATATGGCAGAGGACACCTCTGCCTTACACCCACCCAAACTTGTAAGGTGCAGCTATTGCTGCGCCTCTGATGGGTCATCTTCCACAATCAGGTAAGTTTGCAGCGCGTTGATCTGCCAGAATAGAAACGCCATCAGCGCGATGGGGAAACCAAAGGTCTCGATCTTGACCCAAGTTTCAGTCGACATCGTACGCCAGATGATTTCGTTTGCGACGGCCAAAAAGAGAAACATAACGCACAATCGCTTGGTCAGGATCATCCACCCCTCGTGGCGCATCGGCATCGCCTCGTTCAGCACATAGGCCAACCAGCTTTGCCCCCGAGCAAGACCAATGCCCAGCAAAAGAGCAAATATCCCGTAGACAATTGATGTCTTCATTTTAAAGAAGCGTTCGTCATTGAACCACGCGGTAAGACCGCCAAAAAAGATCACCATAAAGGCCGTGAATATCTGCATCCGGCTGAGTTTGCCCGTCAGCGCCCAAAGCACTGCCATTGCAATCAACAGGATCGGCACGAAGATCAGTGTCGCAACGATGAACCCCGAATATTCAGTTCCGCCAAAGACATAGGTCTCGTCCTTGATCTTTAGATAGATCAGGAAAAAAACCAGTGGCGGACCCAGTTCCAGCACCTGTTTCATGATTGGATTGATGTCGCGTGGCTCGCTCATGTGTCGCCCTTTTTTATCCGCCCGTTTCCACAATGACTGCACCCAGAGCGATCAATGCCATGACGGCTAATCAGCGTGATCATACCGTTTCTTTTAGCACCAGCCAACCGCTCAAGGCTGCAAACACATGCGATGTCTCGCGCAGCCACCCCGCCTCTCCCA
>CAZJAW010000026.1:4483-12161 GCA_964544035.1 uncultured Rhodobacterales bacterium | reverse complement strand
AATTCTGCGCCCATGCGCGTTGCGCGATGCACGTGCATTCGCCCTATGCCACGGCGCTCGCTG
Source organism: uncultured Rhodobacterales bacterium (assembly GCA_964544035.1). Taxonomy (GTDB): domain Bacteria; phylum Pseudomonadota; class Alphaproteobacteria; order Rhodobacterales; family Rhodobacteraceae; genus Tateyamaria. The sequence goes on along the minus strand of CAZJAW010000026.1, from coordinate 12,098 downwards.
CGTTGGCTGACAGCACCCTGCCGCCTGTCGATCAGAACGGCTGTATGTTCTTTAACCGCGTGGTGGTGGATGGCGACTATGGCGGCCTCGCGTTCGAGGAAGAGGGCGAGCGTTGCGCCAAGATGTTCGATGATCCGCGCAAAAAGGTGATGGTGATGGGCAATCACGGCATCATGGTGCTGGGCGACACTGTCGCCGATACTTTTAACCGGATGTTCTATTTCGAACGGGCTTGTCAAACGTATCTGCTCGCACTGCAAACCGGCAAACCTTTGCGCCTTATCCCCGATGACATCGCCGAAAAGACGGCACAAGAAATCGAAGATTATCCTGAGCAGGATGAGCGCCACTTGGCCGAGCTCAAGGCCATTCTGGACGAAGAAGGGTCGAACTATGCCAGCTGACGCCGACGCAAAGGAAGCCGAGCGTTGGAACCACCGCCCGCCGACGCCAATCGCGCAGAACCCTTTGTTTCAGTGGCCACCCAAACCTGTCGCGATCTTCAAATGGTACGCAGCGTTCTGGTTTGAAATCTCAACCACGACGCTGTGCCTTGTGCTGGCTCTGGGCGCTTATTTCCTGATCTTGCCGCCGCTTGAAGTGATGCAAAGCTTTCAGCCCGGCTGGATGATCCGCGTGTGGCTTGCCAACCTTGTGCCCCAATGCCTGATCGCAGGCGCGCTGCATCATTGGCTGATCACCCGCAAACACCAAGGGGATGCGACCAAGTTCGACCCGCGTGATCAAAATCGCCAGAACGGGTCGTTCACGTTCAATAATCAAGTGCTCGACAACATGTTCTGGCATATCGTCAGTGGCATCACATTGTGGAGCCTTGCCCAAATCGGTGTCTTCTGGATGATGGCGAACGGTTATGCGCCGACGCTGCTGTTCCCGGACAACCCAATCTGGTTTGTCGCCGCCTTCGTGCTGGTCCCGATCTGGAGCAGCTTTCATTTCTATTGGATCCACCGTGCCTTGCATTGGCCTCCGCTTTACAAACTGGCGCACAGCCTACACCACCGTAACGTCAACGTGGGGCCGTGGTCCGGTATCGCGATGCATCCTGTTGAGCACTTGTTGTTTTACACCAATTTCGCGATCCATCTGGTGGTGCCTACGCACCCACTGCATCTGATGTTTCACGGTTATGTGCAATCGACGCATCCGGTATTTTCCCATTCTGGGTTTGAGGAATTGGTGATCAAAGACACACCACAAATGCGCATGGGCGTGTTCTTTCATCAACTGCATCACCGCTATTTCGAATGCAATTATGGCACTGTTGAAATGCCGTGGGATCGTTGGTTCGGAAGTTACCATGACGGCACGGGTCAAGCGACCGATGAAGCCCGCACGCGCAAAAAGCAGATGTATACCTGAGCTTTTTGTACAAACTAAACGACATTTGTGTCCTCAAAGTCCCGAGAGCACAAAAAGGTGCGGCAGAGTATTGGGAACGCCCTCTTTTCGAAAAGCTTAACCTAAGCCTTGCGAAAGGCCAAAATCAGCGACGTGTCGCGGGCATTTGGCCCAGTGGCGTCTGGTGCATAAATGGCCACTTCAGTCTGGCTGGCATGTGTGACGCGCCCGGCGATCTCGTCCATTTTGGCGGCGAAGCCTGCAGCCTGAAAGTGCTTCGCGTTCACAGACAAAACAATCCACCCACCCGGACGCACGACATCCAACACCGCGTCAATGCCTTGTGGCCCCACATGGCCGTGCGTAAATGTACCCGAGCTGACTGCACCTTGATAAAGACCGTCGGGCGGGTTCAGCCCCTCTAGCACATTGCCCGTAAACAAGTGGCGATATACGCCTTTGGCTTTGGCTTGATCCAGCATCGGTTGCGAAATGTCAGTGCCGTCAATGGGTCCAATTCCGCGCGCGGCCAAGGCCTCTCCGCACAGGCCAGTGCCTGCACCTACGTCCAGAACAGGGCCAAATCCACCCATCAGCGCGAAGTGGCGTGCGACTTCGTGGTGCAGGACATAACCGCTGTCTTGCGCAAAACTGACATCATAATTGGCAGCCCATTCCGCATAAAGCGCGATGGAATCAGCAGGCGTTTTTAGCGCATAAGCGCGGTCCAAATCGGGATCATCTTTCATGAAACTGATTTGGCCAACTGTATCGCAGAATGGCAAGGGGCTTGTCGGATGCCAAAACAATAGGCACCAATGGCGCATGACAAAAACTCTGCTTTCTTTTGGACACGGTTTTTCCGCACGCGCGCTGACGCCGCAACTTCTGGCGCAAGGCTGGCAGGTGATCGGCACAACGCGCAGCGCTGATAAAGCCGAGGCTTTGACACACAGTGGAGTCACACCGCTGATCTTTCCCGGCAGTGATATGACGGACGCGATTGGACAGGCGACGCATCTTCTCATCTCGGCGGGGCCGGATGCGGATGGCGATCCGGTGCTGCGCGACGTAGGTGATTTGATCGCGGCAAAAGCAAAGCAGTTCGAATGGGTCGGATATTTGTCGACAACAGGCGTTTACGGTGACCACAAAGGTGGATGGGTTGACGAAAGTAGTGCGCTGACCCCTGCTACACGACGGGGCCAATGGCGCGTCGCAGCCGAGGCCGCTTGGGCAGCTATTCCCGGTCTGCCGCTGCACATCTTTCGCCTTGCCGGCATCTACGGCCCCGGGCGCGGCCCCTTTGCCAAAGTGCGTGCCGGCACTGCGCGGCGGATCATCAAAGACGGTCAGGTGTTTTCCCGCACCCATGTAGACGACATCGCGCAGATCGTCGCGGCCTCAATTGCTCAACCAAATCCAGGTGCAATCTATAACGTCTGCGATGATGATCCTGCCCCGCCACAGGACGTGATCGGGCATGCAGCCGAACTGTTGGGTCTGCCTTTGCCCCCTGCAATGGATTTCGAGACGGCCGAGATGACACCAATGGCGCGCAGCTTTTATGCCGAAAGCAAGCGGGTCAAAAATGACCGGATCAAACGCGAATTAGGTGTCAAATTACTGTATCCCACCTATCGAGAAGGGCTGGCTGCTTTGCTGGCAGGTCACGATGCCTGACGTTTCAACGCTCACTCATCTTCTGGATCAAATCGACGAAGCGGCTACGGGCGAAAAAGTATCGGTGCAAGACATTCTTGATCAAATCGGTGATCGCTCGATCATGCCAGTGGTATTGGCGATTGCGCTGGTTTTGGTGTCGCCTATCTCGGGCATTCCGGGGTTTTCCACGCTCTGCGCTTTGGTGATCCTGATGGTGATGGTGCAGGCGGTGATACCAAACAAATCCCTTTGGTTGCCGCCTTTTCTGCGCAACCGACAAGTGCGGGCAGATCGGTTGCAACGTGCTGTGTCTTGGTTACGTCGACCTGCCGCTTGGATCGATCGGCACTCACATCCGCGCCTCCGTATCCTGACGTCTGGGCCTTTGCGCGGACTCACGCTGCTCTTGTGCATGCTGGTGCCGATCATGTGGCCGTTCATGGAATTCATCCCGTTTTTGACATCTATCGGCGCAGCGGCTGTGGCATTGATGTCCTTTGGGCTGCTGACACGTGATGGGCTGTACGTGATATGGGGCTACGCCGTCGTCGGTTGTTTGGCTGCCGCCATCCTCTGGGCCATTCAAGCCGGGACTTAAAAAAGAACTATGCCCGTGCTTCGCCGAGCGACGCGATGCCAAGGACGCTAAGCACCTTTGCCTCGATCTGTTCAGCGTTCATGCCCGCCACCGCGTACATATCGGCAGGGCTCGACTGATCGATGAACGTATCAGGCAGCACCATAGAGCGGTATTTCAAGCCTGCGTCGAACACACCTTCCTCAGCCAAAAGCTGTGCGACATGACTGCCAAAACCGCCCACAGCCCCTTCTTCGATGGTGATTAAAGCGTCGTGGTCACGTGCAAGCGACAGGATCAGTTCACGATCCAGCGGCTTGGCAAAACGCGCATCGGCAATGGTTGGTGTGATCCCTTTGGAGGCGAGGTTCTCCGCCGCTTTTTCCACTTCGGACAGACGGGTTCCAAAAGACAGGATGGCAACACCTTTGCCTTGCGCAATCATTCGCCCCTTGCCGATGTCCAGCGGCGTGCCGCATTCGGGCATCTCGACTCCGGTGCCTTCACCACGTGGAAAACGGAATGCGATCGGGCCATCGTCATGGGCTGCAGCCGTGGCAACCATATGGGCCAATTCTGCCTCATCCGCGGCCGCCATCACCACAAAACCCGGCAGGTTCGCAAGATAGGCCACATCAAACGCGCCCGCATGCGTCGCGCCATCCGCCCCCACTAGTCCGGCGCGATCAATGGCGAAGCGTACAGGTAAACGTTGAATCGCAACGTCGTGCACAACCTGATCATATCCCCGCTGCAAGAACGTTGAATAAATCGCGCAAAACGGCTTCATCCCACCGGCCGCAAGAGCTGCGGAAAAGGTCACGCCATGCTGTTCGGCAATGCCGACGTCAAAGCAACGGCTTGGATAACGTTCAGCAAAAAGGTTCAGGCCGGTGCCGTCCGGCATCGCGGCAGTGACCGCGCAAATCTTGTCGTCATCCTTAGCCCATTTGAGCAGATGATCAGCAAAAACCTTGGTGTAACTTGGTGCGTTGCTCGGTGCTTTTTTCTGCGCACCGGTCAGCACATCAAATTTGGCCGTCGCGTGCCCCTTGTCCCGAGCGGTTTCGGCGGGCGCGTATCCTTTGCCCTTTTTGGTCAGCACATGGATCAAGATCGGTCCCCGCGCGCGTTCTTTTACAGTACGCAGAACCGGCAGCAGTTGGTCCATATCGTGGCCATCAATCGGGCCCAGATAGCTGAACCCCAATTCTTCGAACAGCGTTCCGCCCACAGCCATGCCCTTTAGCATTTCCTTGGCGCGTTTTGCGCCTTCGCGGAAAGGTTCGGGTAACAAGCTGACAGCACCTTTGGCTGCGGCCTTGAAGTCTTGAAACGGGTTTTGCGCGTAAAGACGTGACAAATACGATGACATCGCGCCGACAGGCGGAGCAATCGACATCTCGTTATCATTCAGGATCACAATCAGGCGTTTGCCCAAGTGGCCTGCATTGTTCAGCGCCTCATAGGCCATGCCTGCACTTAGTGATCCATCCCCAATTACAGCGATTGCATCGCCTGTACCCTCAGGCGGTGTTCCACCCAGATCACGCGCAACAGCAAATCCAAGGGCAGCACTGATCGAAGTCGAAGAATGCGCGGCACCGAAGGGATCGTAGGGGGATTCAGAACGCTTGGTGAAACCGCTCAGACCGTCCTTCATCCGCAAGGTACGGATGCGATCACGACGCTCGGTCAGGATTTTATGCGGATAGCATTGGTGACCGACGTCCCAAACCAGCTTGTCACGCGGGGTGTCAAACACTGCATGAAGCGCGACGGTCAACTCAACCACACCCAGACCCGCGCCTAAATGTCCGCCCGTGACCGACACGGCCGACACCGTCTCGGTCCGGACCTCGTCCGCAATTTGGCGCAGTTGCACATCTGAAAACTGCTTAAGATCAGCAGGACGCTGCACAGTATCCAGAAGTGGGGTCTTTGAGGGATCGGTCATTGCACTCTTTCAAGTCTTACGACTAACGACAAAACGGGCGGCATCCCGCAACACGTCGCCTTCGCCTTTGTACACTTCTAACGCATCACAGGCCTCAATCACCAGTGCATCTGCGCGACGTTTCGCCTCGTCCAGCCCTAAAAGAGAGACAAATGTGGCTTTACCCGCATCCGCATCCTTGCCCGTCGCCTTCCCCATCGAGGCCACATCGCTGGTCACATCCAGCACATCATCAGCAATCTGGAACGCAAGACCCAGCGCGCGGGCATAGGTTTGCAAGGGCCCAAGTTCGGCTTGCGCCATGCGCGCACCAGCCGTGGCGGACCATTCAATCAGTGCGCCTGTCTTGCCACGTTGCAATGTCGTTATGCTTTCAAGGTCGAGTGGTGCAGTGGCTGTTTCAGCAGCAATATCGAGCGCCTGTCCCAAAACCATACCTCTTGCACCCGAAGCACGCGCAAGCGACAGCGCCATATCTGCGCGCACCTCGCCGCTGCCCACATTTGGATCGCAGACCAGTTCAAAAGCCAACGCCTGCAATGCATCCCCTGCCAAAACGGCCGTCGCTTCATCCCACTTCACATGAACTGTAGGTGCACCGCGCCGTAGGTCATCATCGTCCATGCAAGGTAAGTCATCGTGAACCAGCGAATAAGCATGAAGCGCCTCAATGCCAGTGGCCGGCAAGATCGCGGCAACCGGATCAACACCATGCAACCGCGCACTTTCCAGCACCATGAACCCGCGCAACCGTTTGCCGCCAAGGGTCGCATGCGCCATGGCCTGAACCACAGGCACGTCGTCTAAATCTCCAAGCACCGTATCGAAATGCGCCTGAATCGCACGGGCCGCGTCGTGTAGGCGTTGCTGAAACACGAAGTCTTACAGGTCGCTGACAGGTTTCAATCCGCTCGGATTGCCATCGCCATCCAGCGTGATCGCAGCCACCTTTTCTTCGGCCTCTTTCAGCTTCGTCTCGCAACGCTTTTTCAGCGCATTGCCACGTTCATACAAAGAGATCGAAGTATCGAGTGCGACATCGCCACGCTCAAGCTGGCCCAAAACCTGTTCTAACTCGGCCATCGCTTCTTCGAAGCTCATTTCGTCTACGGGGCGATCTGTCATGTGGCGGCCTTTATCAGCGATTGAACATGGGCGCGGGCGCACGCGGCCAACGCGTCCAAATCATAACCACCTTCCAGCACTGATACCACCCGGCCTTTGCACAGCGTTTGTGCAGACTGTGTGATGAGGTCGGTGAGCTGCGTAAAGGTGTCCACGGTCCAGTTCAGTTGCGCAAGCGGATCATCTTGATGCGCGTCAAACCCTGCCGAAATCAATATCAATTCAGGCTGATGCTGCATCAGCGCAGGGATGACTTGGCGGCGGTATGTTTCAACTGCGTGCGCACCGTCCGTGCCGGGGGCAAAAGGAATATTGAGCACTGTTTGATGAGGGCCACGATCGCTCGCCTCGCCCGTTCCCGGCCACAGCGGCATTTGATGGCTCGTCACGACAAGAGCGCGCGGGTCATCCTGCAACAATGCTTGAGTGCCGTTACCGTGGTGGACGTCAAAATCGATGATCGCAACGCGTTCCAAGTGATGATGATCCAGCGCATGTTTGGCAGCGATAGCGATATTGCCAAAGACGCAAAACCCCATGGGCAAAGACTGTTCGGCATGGTGACCGGGTGGGCGCATCGCGACAAAGGCGTTCTGCACCTCTTCGTCCAGCACCATATCCACGGCTTTCACCACTCCCCCCACGGCGCGCCAAATCGCGTTATATGAAGTGGGGGACAGGAAAGTTTCGGCATCCGTTTCGCGATCAAGACCTGTAAAGCCTTCGGTTGGAATGCTCGCACGTACATAATCTATGTACGACTGAGGATGGCAGTAAGCGATATGCGCATCCTGTGCCAACGGCGGATCAACACGCACCACATCCAATTCTGCAAGCGCGCGTTGGATATAGGCCAGTCGCGCCACCTGTTCGGGCATGCCATTGGGTGTGACATGCAAGAGGCCGTCGGCGTGGGTTAGGAGCGCTGT
>CAZJAW010000026.1:0-4383 GCA_964544035.1 uncultured Rhodobacterales bacterium | reverse complement strand
TACCCCGCGCCACGCACCGTTTGTAGATAGCGCGGCTGCTTGGGGTCACTTTCGATTTTGCGACGCAAGCGCGTGATCTGCACATCCACCGCCCGTTCTTGCGCTTGACCACGGTCACGACCTAAATCCTCAACCAATTTGGCGCGCGTGATCGGCTCACCCAACTTGGCTGAGAATATTTTCATCAATTGCATCTCTGTCCCGGTAAGGCGGACAAGGTCCGCCCCCTGCCACAACTCTCCACGCTCCATGTCGTAACGGACTGGGCCAAGTGACAAAATCTTGGGCGTTGCCTCATCTTCGTCTACTTCGGGAACGCGGCGCAGAATGGCGTTGATCCGCAGCAACAGCTCTTTGGGTTCAAAAGGTTTGGCTAGGTAATCATCCGCGCCCGCCTCAAGCCCTTCGATCCGGTTTTCCGTCTCGCCTTTGGCAGTCAGCAACAAGATTGGGGTGGCGTGGGTTTCGCGCAGGGATCGACACAAGGATAGTCCATCTTCGCCCGGCATCATCACATCCAGTACGATCAAATCAAAATCCAGACCCGCCAGCACACGCCGCGCATGTTCCGCACTGCGCGCCGCCGTCACCAAGAATCCGTTGCGCATCAGGAATTTTTGCAAAAGCGAACGAATGCGCTCATCGTCATCCACGATCAACAAGTGGATCTCGAAATTCGTCATACACCGTTCTCCTTAAGACGTGTATAGGCACGCCGCATTTCGCTGTCCATCATGGCCTCTAGCACGGTGCGGAAGCCTGCAACAGCCTCGGGTCCTGCATCGCGAAACGCCGCGCGCATGCGGGCACGTTGAGCGTCAGACAAACGCCCCTCAAGGGCCCTGCCATCTTCAGTCAGGTGAAGATGGCGTTCACGTTTATCCAATCGGCCCACTCGACTTTCCACCAACCCATCGGCGATCAGCGTACGCAAAACACGGTTCAAAGACTGCTTCGTGACACCAAGGATGTTGAGCAGGTTATTCACCGTTGTACCCGGCGCCCGGTTGATAAAGTGGATTGCACGGTGATGCGCGCGCCCATAGGCCAAGTCCGACAGGATTCGGTCAGGATCAGCAGTGAATCCGCGATAGGCAAAGAACATCGCTTCAATCCCTTGACGCAATTGCTCGTCCGTAAGGAACAGCAGATTTTCTCCGCTGCTTGCGGCACTTGGGCGTCCGTCGACCATTGTCGTCCCCGTCTTCAGTGTCAACTATTTTGAAGGCACTTTAAGTCAGCCTTGTTGACATTCCAAGTGCGAAGCGATATCGAATCGCAGGTTTTGCGCAACATTATGACCACTTCGGACTTAACGGCGCAATTTTCGCAAACGGGAGGCTGACATGGCGGCATATGATGATCTTGACGGAAAAATCTGGATGGACGGCCAAATGGTCGACTGGCGCAGCGCCAATGTCCATATCCTGTCCCATGCCATGCATTATGCAAGTTCGGTCTTTGAGGGGGAACGTGCTTATAACGGCAAGATTTTCCTAAGCCGCAAACATTCTGAGCGTCTGCATTTCTCGGCCCGGCAACTGGATTTCGAAATCCCGTATACGGTTGATGAAATCGAAGCCGCCAAGCAACAGGTGCTGGCGACCCAAGGCTTGACCGATGCCTATGTGCGCGCTGTCGCATGGCGCGGGGCGGGCGAAGACATGGGTGTCTCCTCTATGCGTAATCCGGTTCACTTAGCCATCGCGGCCTGGGAATGGGGCAGCTATTACGGCGACGCCAAGTTCAAAGGCGCCAAGATCGACATCGCAAAATGGAAACGCCCAAGCCCAGAAACAATTCCAGTTCATGCCAAAGCGGCAGGTCTGTATATGATTTGTACTACCTCTAAACATGCGGCCGAAGCCAAGGGCTGTTCGGACGCGCTGTTCATGGATTACCGTGGATATGTTGCAGAATGTACTGGCGCCAACATCTTCTTTGTTAAAGACGGCGAAGTGCATACCCCGAAGGCCGACGTCTTCTTGAACGGCCTCACGCGTCAGACGGTCATCGGCATGCTGGAAGATCGTCAAATCAAGGTGCATGAACGCGTCATCATGCCCGAAGAACTTGAAGGGTTTGAACAGTGCTGGCTGACAGGCACAGCGGCCGAGGTAACCCCAGTGGGCCAGATCGCAGACTTCAACTTTGAGGTTGGCGCTGTTACTCGCGAGATCGCAGAAAGTTATGAGAAGCTCGTGCGCGCATAATCGCCTTGGACTTTGACGCCTTTGCCGAAGCATGGGAAGCCGCTTGGAACTCCCATGACCTTGATCGCATTTTGGCGCACTACTCTGAGAATGTGATTTTTCGCTCGCACAAAGCAGTCCAGCTGGTTGGCACGGGTGAATTGCATGGCAAAGCAGCTTTGCGCGATTATTGGGATCGCGCATTGGCGGCACAGCCTGACTTGTCTTTTGTCGTGGTCGATGTGCTTCACGGTCATGGGATGCTAGTGATCACTTATCGCAATCATCGCAATGTACTAGCCGCCGAGACCTTGCGTTTTGGCGCAGACGGCTTGGTGGTTGAAGCGTCAGCCTGCCACCGTCCCTAACCTTTTGGGTCAGACACGGCACGTGCGCGATTGCGCCCACCCCCCAATTGCCGTTCCCGCCAGATGATCAGCACACCCCCCAAGACCACCAGTGCGGCGCCAGCTACCATGTTCAGTGTCGGCACTTCGGCAAAGATGAAGTAACCAATGATCGCGGCAAAGATCAAAGACGCATAGTCGAACGGCGCCAGCATGGACGCCCCTCCGAAACGGTAACTGGACGTGACGAGAATTTGTGCGACCCCACCAATCAATCCTGCACTGACCAACAAGGTTGCGTCTTTGGTTGATGGAAGAACCCAGCCAAATGGAAGACTAAGCAAACTGAGAACCGTGGCCGTCAACGAAAAATAAAAAACGATGGCAGCCGTATGCTCCGTTTTGACCAAAGTACGAATGTGTATCTGCACAACTGCGCGTAAGATAGACGCACCCAACACCATTAGGGCACCAACCGTCCCGGCAGCCCCCAAAGTTTCAACGTCAACGCTGAGCCGTGGCCAGATGACTATCATCACGCCAAACAGACCCAACGCCACCGCGCTTAGGCGGAACAACCGTACGGTTTCACCCAACATGACAGCGGCAAGAATGACCGTGAACATGGGTGTCGCATAGCCAATTGCTGTGACTTCTGGCAGTGGCAATAAGGCAAGTCCGCCAAAGGTCAACGCCATTGCTGCTGTTCCAAAAAGACCACGCCAAACGTGGCCCAACAAGTTGACCGGGACCAGCGCTTCTCGCAGATCACCCCTTTGCCAGATCCACACCAGAATAATCGGCATCGCGAACAAAGAGCGGAAGAACACCGCTTGACCGGGTGGAACCGATTGCGTGGCTTCTTTGATCAGCGCCGCCATCACCATAAACAGAAAAACCGCCATCAGCTTCAATGCAATGGCGGTGCCCGGTTTGTTTTGAGTCGAAGGTGCAAGCATGTCCCCTGACCCATGGAAGGTTATGCCAGTCTTGGCAAGCCGTCAGTTCAGTGTGGCGACGCCAAGAGGTACGCTGAATTTTTCGCACCAGATGTAAACTTCATTGAAGTCCGACACGTCGATGCCTGCGGGAACGACAAAGGATTGCGCACCGGTCAATGCACCAAGCAGACCTGAATCGGTGTTGCCATTGTAGTTGCCATCTTTTCCCAACCCAACGCGCGGATCAGGCGCACCATCAAGGCTGAAGTCATCCGCAAGGACAATCGTGTGGGAGCCATCGGCGTTCTTAATGACTTCAACGCCACCGGTGGTGATGTGATCAGACGCGCCTGTGAATGAGCCAGACGCAACTGAATCCGCAGCTAAGGCCGGCTGAACAGTGATGGTGAGGATTGCAGCCATCGCTGCGACAAGAAGCGTTGTCAGGGTCTTGAACATTGGAAGTTTCCTTTGGGACTGATTGGTTCCGAATTTACTACGATAGGTCGGAGCTACAGTTCGGAACCAATTGGTACAATACACGTTCTCGTGAATTCTGGACTATCCAGTACCGAACCTTCTATATGGGGCACGCAACTACTCGGAGACGACAAAATGGCCCGCCCCCGTGCTTTCAACACCGATCAAGCAATTGATAAGGCCATGCAGGTCTTTTGGACTCATGGTTACGAAGGCGCGTCACTGCCCGATCTGCTTGATGGAATGGGGCTCACCCGCGGAAGCCTGTATAAAGCATTTACCGACAAGAAGACGCTTTTCCTAAAAGTCCTAGATCACTACGAGAACGAGGCAGTAAAAGCGGCAGTCGATTTGCTGACAGATGCGACAATTCCCAATGGGGCGGATCGCATCATAGAGATGTTCACCAGTTCTTACCGTGCC
>CAZJAW010000025.1:10805-12385 GCA_964544035.1 uncultured Rhodobacterales bacterium | reverse complement strand
AGATGATGATGGACAGCGGCTGGGCCGCTGCGAACGGAGCAACCCGCCCCAACAAGGATACTGGCAACTACGCCACGCTCAATGCCAACGGGACGGGGGCTTTTGTTGTCGCCAATCGCGAACCGGGCCTGCGCACAGTTCTGGAACCCTTCGATGGGTGGTGGGGCGAGGCCACGCACAACATTACCCGTGCCGAGCTGACCCCGATCCAAAACCCGGCCACCGCGCTTGCGGCGTTGTTGTCGGGCGATGTGGACTTTATCAACCCAGTGCCCGTCCAAGATGTCGCACGCCTGCAAAGTGATCCCAGCGTCAAAGTTATCCAAGGCATTGAAGCGCGCGTGATCATGTTGGGTTTCCCACACGAGGCAGACGCGCTGAAGTATTCGGCTGAAACGACCGAAGCGAACCCCTTTGCCGATACACGTGTGCGGCGTGCGGTGGCTATGGCCATCAACGTACCTGCCATCCTGCAAACCACGATGCGTGGCAATGCCGAAGCGATCAACCAATTGGTCAGTCCGGCGATGCGCGGCTATTCTGCAAATCTGGGTAATGATCCGGCCTATGATCCTGATGCTGCCCGCGCGTTGTTGGCAGAAGCTGGGTACTCAGACGGATTTTCCTTTGGCCTCAAATGCCCCAACGATCGCTATCTGAATGACGAAGCGGTTTGCCAAGCCATCACTGGCATGTTGGCACAGGTGGGTATCCGTGCCAGCTTGGATGCAATGCCGGTGCAGAACTATTGGCCGGAATTGCGCGCCGACAACTACGACATGTACCTTCTGGGCTGGTCACCGGGTACTTTTGACGCCGAACACCCGATCCGTTTTCTGGCCGCGACCCCGAACGAGGAAAAGCGTCTGGGCAGCTGGAACTTTGGCGGCTATTCCAACGCGCGTGTCGACGCGCTTTTGCCGCAAATCCAGTCCGAAATCGACGAGCAGAAACGTCAGGCTATGCTTGATGAAGTGGCGCAAACCCTACAAGACGACACGGCCTATGTGCCGATGTACGTACAGCCCTTGGTCTGGGGCGCGCGTGCCAATATCGATCTGGTGCAACGCCCGGATAACTTCTTTATCCTGCGCTGGGTGACGGTGAACTGATTTCAAAGAACGGGCCTGCGACACGGCAAGAAGGCCGATCTAACAGAAACCACAATGCAAGCGCTCTTGCGCCTGCATTTTCTGTTTATTGTCTGTAACTCAAAGCCAGTTACGGTCGCTATCTCTTAGTCATTTGTCTCCGAATACTTCTATCAGACGCGACCGGCGCTCGCGAGCAACCCGGAGTTTGTCGAAATTGCACTGGCCCGCGGCGCTGACCCGGCTGATTTCGTTTCATTTTACGACACGAATGGATTTCTTGAAACTGGCTCACTCGGCAAACAAGCTTTGCGCGCTATGTCACCAGAGCAATACGCCGAGATTGCCGCACTGTTCCCCGCATTGATTGCACCTGACGCTTACGAGGTTTCTGACCAGGTCATTCCGAAAGGCAAAGGGCAGAAACGGCTTGTGATGCGCCACGTCATCAACAAAAAGCCAGTGCTCGCCTAAAAGTAAATCGCCCAG
>CAZJAW010000025.1:0-10705 GCA_964544035.1 uncultured Rhodobacterales bacterium | reverse complement strand
GATGCGCCACGTCATCAACAAAAAGCCAGTGCTCGCCTAAAAGTAAATCGCCCAGTTGCTTTGTACGGATCAGGGGCACAAGACGCTCTGATTTCAGCGCTTTGTGCTTGACGCGCTCTGCGTAGCATTATCTGCTAAGCGGATGCTGGCTTTTATCCTTCGACGTATTTTCCAAAGCGCTATTGTTCTGCTGGTCGTTGGGCTGGTGGCCTTTGCCATGTTCAACTTTGTCGGTGATCCTGTTGACAACATGCTGGGCCAAGAACGCACCCAAGATGATATTGATCGCTTGCGTGCGCAACTTGGACTTGATCGGTCTTTTCCAGTGCAATATTTCAAATTTCTGCAAGAGGCCGTGCAGGGTAATTTTGGCGTTAGCTTTCGTCAGGGGCGTCCCGTAGCTGAAATCCTGCTGGAACGTGCCCCCGCCACTCTGGAACTGGCCGCAGTGTCAGGTATCCTTGCCATCGTTTTTGGCATCGCGTTTGGCGTGTTTACCGCCATCCGTCGCACTGGGGTCACGGCGAACTTCATCATGTCTGCATCGCTTATTGGGGTGTCATTGCCCACCTTTCTGATCGGGATTCTGCTGATCTATGTCTTTTCTGTCGAACTGGGTTGGCTGCCCAGTTTTGGGCGCGGAGACACAGTAAAAATCGGCAATTGGTCCACTGGGTTGCTGACGTCGACGGGCCGCAAGGCTCTGATTTTGCCATCAATCACACTGGGTTTGTTTCAGATGACGTTGATCATGCGCCTTGTGCGATCCGAGATGTTGGAAGTGCTACGCCAAGACTATATCCGCTTTGCCCGTGCGCGTGGCCTGCAGGACCGTGCGATCAATTTTCGGCACGCGCTCAAGAACACGATGGTGCCAGTGATCACAGTGATTGGTTTGCAATTGGGTGCAATCATCGCCTTTGCCATCATCACTGAAACGGTGTTCCAGTGGCCGGGCGTGGGCCTTTTGTTCATTAACGCTGTGCAGTTCGTCGACATTCCAGTGATGGCGGCTTACCTCATGCTGATCTCAGTTATGTTTGTGGGCATTAACCTGATTGTGGACATCCTGTATTTCTTTATCGACCCGCGCCTGCGCGTTGATCGGGCAGGGGGGCACTGATGACCGATATGCCTGCAAAACCAACCGAAACGGTTGTACCGATCGAACAATCGCGCCTGCGCGTGTTTCTGGACGGCGACATTTTTTACATGTTCAAGACCTCGCCCGTGGCGGTGATATCGACCATCGTGGTTGCGATCCTTGTGTTGTCTTCTGTCTTTGCGCCTTTGATCGCACCGACAAACCCATTTGATCCTGCTTCGCTGAACTTGATGAACGGTTTCACCGGGCCGATGACGCCCAACGCCTTCACGGGCGATAGCTTTCTGCTTGGCACTGACGATCAAGGGAGGGACGTGTTCTCCACCATTCTTTATGGGATGCGCGTGTCACTGTTTGTAGGCGTTTCCGCAGTGCTGTTTGCCATGGTTCTGGGCATCACACTGGGTCTTGTTTCAGGCTATGTGGGCGGTTGGACGGATACAATCATTATGCGCACGGCCGATGTGCAACTGACTTTTCCGTCGATCCTAGTGGCAATGCTGATCTTTGGTATCGCCAAGGGGATTACACCCGTTGAATATCGCGACCAGATGGCGATTTGGGTGTTGATTTTGGCGATTGGTCTGTCGGATTGGGTGCAATTTGCGCGCGTTGTGCGCGGCGCTACGATGGTTGAAAAACGCAAAGAATATGTCGAGGCGGCCCGTCTGATCGGTCGCAAACCCGGTTCGATCATGCTGCGCCACATCTTGCCCAACGTGCTGTCGCCTGTGCTGGTAATTGCGACGATCTCACTGGCGCTGGCGATCATTGCCGAGGCAACGCTTAGTTTTCTAGGCGTAGGTGCCCCCGCCACACAGCCGTCGCTAGGCACTTTGATCCGCATTGGCCAAGGCTTCCTGTTTTCTGGCGAGTGGTGGATTTTGCTGTTCCCGGCGGTGACATTGCTGTTGCTGGCGCTGAGTGTGAACCTGCTGGGCGATTGGCTGCGTGATGCGCTAAATCCGAGGTTGCGTTGATGGAAACGCATAACGCATTCGTTGTCAAATTGGACGTAGACGACGGTCTTCGACTCACAGAGTTGCTCAGATCCGAAGTGCCGTTGGAGCACGCGATGACCCCTTTTTTGAGAGATATGAGAGCGCTTGCGCGTATCAAAGGGCGGGATGATGTGGTGTTTGCAACGGGCGACAATGAGCACCCGTATGCCTTGGTGCATCTGACATGGAATGGTCGACAGGCCTCACCATTCCCGTACACTAAGTTGTGCAAAGATTTGGCCGAATTGAATTCAGAAATTCAAGAGGCTTTGGGCCTATGACCTCCCCCGTCCTCTCAATCCGCAACCTCTGCGTCGAAATCCCCAGCCGCCACGGTGTTGTGAAACCGGTGGACGGCGTTAGCTACGATATCCGCGCAGGCGAAATCCTTGGCGTGGTTGGGGAATCCGGTGCAGGCAAGTCGATGGCTGGCAATGCGGTCATCGGCCTGCTGACTCCGCCTGCTCATATCGCTGCGGGTCAGGTTTGGCTCAACGGCAGTCGCATCGATACCCTCAAAGGGGACGCGATGCGCAAACTGCGCGGCAAGCAGATTGGTATGGTATTTCAGGACCCGCTAACTTCGCTCAACCCGCTTTTGACCATCGGTGACCAGTTGACTGAGACGATGCTGGCTCATCTCGATATCACCCGTGCTGAGGCCGACAAACGCGCCGTGGCCGCCCTTGAGGAAGTTGGTATTCCCGGCGCGGCGGAACGGATAGACAGCTATCCGCATGAGTTTTCCGGCGGGATGCGCCAACGCGTGGTGATCGCTCTGGCGCTGTGTGCAGAACCTTCGTTGATCATCGCGGATGAACCGACCACGGCGCTTGATGTATCCGTGCAGGCCCAGATCATTGCCTTACTGAAACGGCTATGTCGTGATCGGGGCACGGCTGTGATGTTAATCACCCACGATATGGGCGTCATTGCCGAAGCCGCAGATCGTGTTGCAGTGATGTATGCCGGGCAGTTGGCTGAACTTGGCGATGTGCGCGAAGTGCTAACGGCACCCCGCCACCCCTATACCCACGGGTTGATGGCTTCGACGCCGCTGGCATCAGCAGGCAAGGCGCGGCTGCACCAGATTGAAGGCGCGATGCCACGGCTGAATAAAGTGCCTGAGGGTTGCGCCTTTCATCCGCGCTGCGCCCACGCGCAAGATCGATGTCGCACATCACCTGGCCCACAAATCGAACATGGGGCCGCGGCCTGCTGGTTCCCTTTGGTGACCGAGGATGTGACCTGATGGCTCTGATTTCTGTCGCCGCCCTGACCCGCATCTTTGATGTTTCAAAACCATGGCTCAATCGTGTGATCGAACGACGTCCAAAGTCGTTGCTGACAGCTGTGTCCGATGTAGACTTTGAGGTCGAGGCACGCAGCACATACGCGCTTGTCGGCGAAAGTGGGTCTGGCAAGTCCACCATCGGGCGGATGCTGGTTGGGTTGCTCACGCCAACTTCGGGCACAGTTGAGATCAATGGTGTGAACCTTGCCTCAGAAAAGGACGCGGCCAAGATCGATACAGTGCGTTCTGACATCCAGATGATCTTTCAGGACCCGTTTGCATCTCTGAACCCGCGTTGGCGGGTGCGCGATATCATTGTTGAACCTGTGGTCGCGCGCGGTGGGGATGCAACCGGATTGGCTGAAAAGTTGCTGGAACAGGTGGGGTTGTCGGCAATGGACGCTGGCAAATTTCCCCATGAATTTTCTGGTGGACAACGCCAGCGGATTTGCATCGCACGTGCTTTGTCGTCAGAACCCAAACTGATTGTCTGCGATGAACCAACCTCGGCGCTTGACGTGTCTGTGCAGGCGCAGGTGCTGAATCTGATGAGCGACCTCAAGGACAATTTTGGGCTGACCTACGTGCTGATCAGCCACGATTTGACCGTGGTGCAACACATGGCAGATCGTATCGGTGTTCTTTACCTTGGCCGTCTTGTAGAAGAAGCTAACCCAAAAGACCTCTTTTCCAATACCAAGCATCCCTACACTCAGATGCTACTTGAGGCGGCACCCCGCATGGACGGTTTTGGGCGCGAGGCAGTACTGCCCGAGGGCGAAATTCCTGATCCGATCAATCCACCAAGTGGTTGTGCCTTTCATCCGCGCTGCCCTTTGGCCAGTGACATCTGCAAGGCTGAACGCCCGATGATGCGTACTTTGAACCAAACGCGGGTCGCGTGTCATTTGGCTGAATAGGGTTGATTGGGCGCAAAATTGAACAACTGGTGTTTTGATCAATTCTCCTATCCCATTTGGGCAACCTATGGCACAGTCTTGGACTTAATTCCGCAATATCAGGCAGGGTAAGAAACATGTTGGCACCGATCAAAGACTGGGACGATGCGTTTGCCAATATGGCCTACGCGCCGGGTGCAGAGGCCTTGCCCGACATTTGGACCACTGACGCGGCAGACTACCGTGCCAGCGTTTCTGTCGAGGTGGATATTTCTTATGGCGACGCATCGCGGGAAAAGCTGGATATCGTTTGGCCGGAAGGCACACCAAAAGGGTTGGCTGTGTTTATTCACGGTGGGTATTGGATGCGGTTCGACAAGTCCTTTTGGACACATTTTGCCGAAGGTGCGCGTGCTTTAGGTTGGGCGGTTTGTTTGCCCGGTTACACGTTGGCACCTGAGGCGCGGATCAGCCACATGACACACCAGATGGGAGCGGCCGTGACGTTGGCAGCTTCACGCGTTGCAGGGCCAATTTGTCTGACGGGCCACTCAGCAGGCGGGCATTTGGCGACACGTCTGATGTGCGCAGACGGCCCGCTGGATGCGACGACCCGCCAAAAGATTGTGCGCGCGATGTCGATTAGCGGCCTTCACGATCTGCGCCCCCTGATGCACACCAAATTGAACGATGTTCTGCATCTGGACGCAGCAGAGGCAACGTCAGAAAGCCCTGCATTGTTGACGCCAGCCGCCCCGATCCCTTTCACCTGTTGGGTCGGCGGTGGTGAGCGGCCAGAGTTCATTCGCCAGTCGCAACTTTTGGCTCAGATGTGGGAGGGGCTGGACGTGCCAACCGAATGCCGCATTGATGCAGAGCACAACCATTTCACCGTCATCGAAGGTCTGAAGACTCCGACGAGTCCAATCACCAAAGCCTTTGTTGGTTTGTGATCGACATTTGCTCGTAAGCCGTGTCAGAGGGGCGTTAATACGCACAAGGCGGCTCAACTACGGAGACATGATGCATGCCAACACATGACCCAGAGGCCGACGGCGCCAAAATGTCCTTTGCCAAGGACATGTCTTATATTGATTACCTGTCGTTGGACCCGATCCTTGGGTCGCAGAACCTTCAGTCTACAGCCCATGACGAGATGCTGTTTATCATCCAGCACCAGACATCAGAGTTGTGGATGCGTCTTGTTCTGCACGAATTGTCGAGCGCGCGGGATCTGCTGGCTCAGGGCGACTTTCAGCCGGTGTTCAAAATGCTGACCCGTGTGGCGCGTATCTTTGAACAACTCAACACGGCATGGGACGTTCTGCGTACGATGACGCCAAGCGAATACACTGAATTTCGCGATGACCTTGGGGCGTCCTCGGGCTTTCAATCCCATCAGTATCGTTTGATCGAGTTCATTCTGGGCAATCGCAATCGCGCGATGATGAAGGTGCACGAACACCGCCCCGAATTGCATCACATGTTGGGACAAGAACTTGAAACGAAATCACTGTATCACGTCGCACTGGAACAACTGTCGCAGGCGATGAATGTGGAATTTGATCCATCGGTCATGCGCATGGATGCGCCGCACAATGCGGATGAGGCGGTGACGCAAGCTTGGATCAAAGTCTATGAAGATCCCCGCACCTATTGGTCGCTATATGAGTTGGCCGAAAAGCTTGTCGATCTCGAAGATTATTTCCGCCGCTGGCGTTTTAATCATGTCACCACTGTTGAGCGGATTATTGGCTTTAAACGGGGCACAGGCGGCACGTCGGGCGTGACATATCTGCGCCGGATGCTAGAGGTCGAACTCTTCCCCGAACTCTGGAAACTTCGAGGCCAGTTATGAACACCGCAAAGACGACGTTGCCCATCAAAGACAAATTCGTCTTGCCGGATGGTATGATTTACCTTGATGGCAATTCGCTGGGACCTTTGCCTAAAGGGGCCGCAGATCGCGTGCGTCGGATGATAACCGACGAATGGGGCGCGCATCTGATCAAAGGCTGGAACGTTGACGCGTGGATGGAGCAACCACTGCGGGTTGGCAATCTTGTTGGGCAGTTGATCGGGGCACCTGAAGGTAGCGTTACGATGGGCGACACCTTGTCGATCAAGGTGTATCAGGCATTGTCCGCTGCGCTAAAAATGCGTCCCGGTCGCAAAGTGATCCTGTCGGACAGCGGCAACTTCCCGTCTGATCTTTATATGGCGCAAGGATTGATCCAACAGCTTGGTCAAGGCTTTGAGCTGCGCATTGTGGAACCCGAGGATGTCGTTGATGCGATGGATGACACCGTTGCTGTGGCGATGATTACGCAGGTGGATTATCGCAGCGGGCGCATGCACGACATGGGGCAGGTGACAAAAGCCGCCCATGCAGCAGGTGCCGTGATGTTATGGGATCTAGCCCACTCGGCAGGGGCCGTGCCAGTGGATGTGGTGGGCTCAAACTGCGAATTTGCTGTGGGGTGCACTTATAAGTACCTCAACGGTGGTCCGGGCGCGCCTGCGTTCATCTATGCGCGCGCGGATGTAGCAGCCACCATGCAACCCGCACTTGCAGGCTGGCTGGGCCATGATGCGCCGTTTGCGTTCGAATTGGATTACCGCCCGGCCCCGGGGATCGAACGGATGCGTGTCGGCACACCACCCGTTCTGCAACTGGCCGCATTGGAGGAAGCCATGACCGTGTGGCAGGGGGTCGACATGGAAGACTTGCGCGCGGCCTCCATCCAGCTTTCTGATCTGTTCATCGAAGGTGTCGAACAAAGCTGCCCTGAACTGACCCTTGTGAGCCCCCGCGACGGGGCCGCGCGTGGGAGCCAAGTTTCCTTTGCATTTGAGAATGGTTATGCGGCGATGCAGGCCATAATTGATCGAGATGTGATTGGTGACTTTCGTGCGCCCAACATCATGCGATTTGGGTTTACACCGCTATATATCGACGAAGGCGATGTGCGCCGCGCTGTTGATATCCTCGCGGACGTCATGAACAACCGTCTTTGGGATCAAGACAAGTACCACCAAAAGGCCCGTGTGACGTAGTCAGTTTGGATGGGGCTCCATCTGATCTGCCATGGGCGCATCAACTCCGTCTTCGACACCGGGGGTGGCAAGGCGTGGTTTCATTTCGCTGAGTTTCATAACCATTCGCTTTTGAAGCGAGCCTTAAGTTACCCTATTGCGCGCACTCCATAGGAACAGGTGCCCAAACGGGCCGTACCCAAGCACGTGGCAATCCTTATGAGAAAAGTCCTTGTCGGTATGAAAGATCCGGCTTAGCAGCCCATAAAAATCGTCGGGTAAACACAAACGCATCAACCCACCTTGCAACGCGCCCAGTCCGTGGTTGCGCCAGAAGTCGATCAGGATGTCAGGTAGCGTCCCGGTCCAAGCTGAAGCGTACCTTCGTCGACCGGTTCGGGGTCTAACAGCGGCCCCATGCGGCCCAGAACACTGTCGATGTGATCTTTGCCGCTGCGCCCTTTAATTTCGCTGATATAGGTCATTTTGTCCCCTAACATGGCCTCAATCTAACATTGGGTTTCGTAGCGCCAGCAGCTGCTTGGGAGGCCAGTGCGCCGTCCAGAGCATCCACTTTGTTACGCCACTGCGAGCCCAGTGACCGGTTGACGGATCTGTTTTGTAGGCCCGAAATATCCGAAGGGTCGCCGCCCGCGACAATATCTAAAACATGCATCCTGTTGCGGAGGCATGTCTTCTTTGCTCAGCCACGCCACCAATTTGGATGTTATGGCAGATACCTTAGAAGTCGAATGTGGCCTTTTTTACGCCGCGCAACAGTTCGGGGTCATGTTCTTCCTGAACGGCTTCCAATCCGGATACAAAAGCTTCAAAATCCTTGGCCACCAGTGTGAGTGCAGTTGGACTCGCTTCACCCTCAGAGCATTCGTGATGCCAGAATTTAACTTGTCCCGAGACAGCATCGATCACAAACAGATTGCCCATCCCATCTTCCGCAAAAGGCGTGCTGCGGCGAGCAAAGCGTCCCTGATAAGCGTTGTAGTTTGTTACTATCCCGTTCTTGCCTGACGTCATGCCAAAAACCAGTGATACGCGTTGGCGATCGTCCTTGTCAGTCATTGGATTGCGTTCGATCACTTTGATACGCACATCTTCTTCGAAAGAGGCAGGCGCACCGTCTGAGGGCAACAGGTCCTTGAGCGCAGACGGCAGAGTGTGGCCAAGTTGTTGTTCAATCTCGGCGCGGGACAAGACGTGTTCGCCCGGTTGTAGGTCTTTTGGCTTTAGATGAATGTTGGCGTTGAGTGTCATTAGAAGTTGTTCCTCAAGTCAGAAGCTGACCCGATATGCGGGATGTTTTTATGAAGGTCAGTAGGGATCAATTGAATTACCGTGTCACTGTGATGGTGCGGGGTCAAACCCGCGTTGGACAAGAGCTCTCTCGCAGCATTATTGGATGATAGTCCTCTGTCCACTTTTAACTGCTCATAAACTCGGGTGAAATCAGTATCCGAACCGTCCAGAACGCCGGGTTCAAACTCTACTTCACCTCTTGACCAAGGGCTGAAGTCGGGACGGCCATTCCTAAATTCTACTCCCTGATCACCTATTACGCTTTGGGCGTCAGGATTGTCGGGATACCAGGTTCCGTTGCCGGGCTCTCCTTCCCAGCGCCCGTTTGTACGCGGTAAGCGGGTTGCTGGGTTCCCGTTGGGTCTGGACTGCCGGATTACAGGGGTGGCCTCGCCAGTTGCACCGTTCGCTGTTTCTGAAATCCTGCGCCTCAGCGCTTTGATCAGATCAACAATCTTGGACGTCAGCGAAGACAGGAAATCAAAGATTTTTAACAATACGACGCCTGCGCGCCCTGCTGCAGCAAGCTTCGATGTGACTTTGGTGACAAAAGCACCCAGTCGTAAAACTAAACCTCCCCCGAGTGTCCCTGCGGAAAAGAATGCGATGAGCGCAAGAATGATTGCGAGGAAGACCTCGGGAATTAGGTAACCGCTGGCTAACCCCACAATATCGGTCCAAAAATTCGGCGGGATCATCATGATCGTGCCGATGAGCGTACCCGCCAGAACCGTCAGTACTTGAGTTTTTAGCGCCATTTCTATCATCGCAGAAGTCCATTCTGCGCTGTCTCGAATGACGGCTCTTAGTAGGCCGACAATTTCCTCCAGACCGGGAATTGCGGCAAACAGTTCCAGCAGCAACTCAAGACCATCTTCAAAAGCATCAATTGATCCCTCAGCCAGGTATTGGATGAGGGATAGGATTTCAGTGCGGCGATCCCAAAGTTCTTTGACCCCGGCAACTGCGCCATCAAATGCGTCCGCTGCGAGATCCGGTAGGTTTTCCAACCAACTCCAGACAGTATCCCAGAACTCGCCTTCACCTTCCCACCAGGCTGACAGACCTTCGCCGGTTTTTTCAAAGAAGCTGCCGATTAAGCCCCACCATCCTTCGTCTTCCCATTGCTGTACCCAAGGCTGGATGGCGGTTTCCATGTCCCCTGCAAAAGCTTGAAGATCGGCAATGATCTGCGCTTCAAGGGCTGCGGGGTCCGCGCCGCCGGGGTCGGGTCCGATTTCCACCAAGACGCGACCTTCTTGCGGGGCGTGGTAGGTCTGTGTGCCAAGTTCGTGGCGCACAGACTGGATCGGTTGGCCATCCTCCATCCCGTGGGTGGGCAGGCCTATGGTGCGTCCACCTTCGGCGATCACACCGCCGTTGATGTCGCGGACAGTCATGGGCAGCAATGTCAGTGGCGACTGCCATTTGTCGTCATAGTGGGCATAAACCCAGCCGACGGCGGCACATTGCTCTGCCACTAACCCAACGGGCCGATCCGCACCTGAAGCCGCAGCATTGGATGCATTTTCTAGTCCGCTGGCGCTGTGTGGACTGCCCCCCATTAGGGCATTGCCCGAAACATTGGCAGGATCCTATTGATCAAGTCTTGTGCGTCTCGTTGGGCTGACACGTGGTGTGCCAGCAGTCGGTATTGCGGGTCTTTCCACCATTCGGTGCCAAGGGCGAGCGCAAGGCATGTATAGGTCAGGCGCTGATGACTATATTGACAGTCCGGCAGCCGAGGCCCAAGCCAAACCAGCAGGCGGGTTTCATCCGTGGGTGTGAACATTTCGCTGTGCCCCGGCAGCACATATCGTAAGGTTTCCGAAGTCACACTGTAACCACCGGCGATCAACGCGCCCAGTCGTTCGCCGAAGTCCTTGATGCTGTCATTTGCCCAAAGCCCGTCCAGCCACACCGTGCCATGATCGACCAGTGCCGCAACGGCTTGCGCGCGGGGTAGCGTGCGTTTTTCGATAGTGGTTGCCACATAGTCGCCAAAGCGCGGGTCCAGCCAAAAGCGGTGGCCTAACGAGACTGAAAGACAACAGAG
>CAZJAW010000024.1:0-12467 GCA_964544035.1 uncultured Rhodobacterales bacterium | reverse complement strand
GTTCCTGCCTCAAGCAAATCTTGACCGTCGAAGTGGCTGCGCTTGTCGCGATAGGGTGTCGATACGGCATTCACAAACGCCAGTTGCCCCGCTTTCCACATTGGCATCAACGGCGCGAGCCGCGGGTGCAGTGCAAAATAACCGTCGAGATCCAGCGCGCCGCCTCAGCCCCCAAAGCAAGCGACCCGCGCAACTGAGAGAAAGCCGGATCACCATATGGCTGGACAACATCCAGCCCATCCATGCCACCGCGTAAAATGATGACCACCAGCCGCGTGTCCCACGGAGCCGCTGCGAAACTAACTGGCGTCAGCAGAGGGCTGGCGGCAAGAGAACACCCGACAATGCCAGAACGCGCCAGAAAATCACGACGGGACAAGGATGAAGACATGAAGATTCCTATCTGCGTTGAAAGGCAGGAGATATGAGAACCAGGCCAATGGCCTCGGCTTTGCTTTCGGCGGCCCCAGCGGCAAACCGCACGACATCATTGGCGTATGTGCCCAGCGCGGTGTCCACAAACCGACGTGGATCAGGCAAAGAGCCCACTAATATCTTGGGGACATTCATGGCCCAAGTGACCCGTGCCGCAAGGCCTTGCGGCGTGATCCAGTCGGCATCTGCTTCGGTCCAACCATCCGGACCGCCCGGCTTTTCCCACGCCTGCCCCATCGTGACCAAAGGTTCCATAAAACGTCTATAAATCTGGACTGGTTTAGTTTCGTGTATCTCTTGGGTCGACGGCGCCAGCGCTCGAAAGGACGAAGACATGAAGTCAATTGGTGGCTTGAAGTTGACCAATTCCGGCACCCAGGACGCAGGATGAGTGAGTAGAGTCTCGTAAAGCGCCATCAGAGCCCCATCTGTCTCCAGATAGGTTGCCTCAAGCGCGGCCACCAACGTTTCGTCCGGATTGTCCGTTGTGAAATGCACGGCCAGCTTCCAAGCTATATGGCGGGCAGTCGTGGGGTGCGCGGCAAGGTCGTTCAAGACTGCACGCACTGGCTTGTCATTTTGAGCGTTCGCATATGTGCGCCCCAGCACCGTTTCCGGTCCGGGTTCAACAAAATCCTTGCGGAATTTGTACCCGTTTCTGGCCTGAAACGTCATGCCCGTGAACAACTCGGCCAGTTCGGTCACGTCCGTTTGCGTATACGGCCCACCAACACCCAACGTGTGCAACTCTAGAACCTCACGCGCCAGATTTTCGTTCAACCCTCGGGTATTCTTGCCAGATTGTCGCCCCGCAATACTGCTGTTTGGCCCAACAGAACGCTCCTGATCCAGATAATGCAGCATGACCGGGTGCATCACTGCCGCCTGCAACAGATCAGAAAAACGCATGGCAATGAACGGGCGAATGGCATCTTCGGTATAGGGTGTGGTCGCGCGCCGAATAACCCCGCGTTTACCTGTGGCGGTGAAGTGGTCTGCCCAAAAGGCTATGAGCCGTTCACGAAACGCAGTGGATGAATGACTGCGGCGCAGCATCGATTGACCCAACCACCCCTGCCATGCTTCGCGTGCTTCTTTGTTCAACACGTTGCGCGTCTTGCGCGCCGCTTGAGCCTGTTCAGTGCCACGAAACTTGCGCCGGATGGCAGCTGCCTCTTGCACTTTGACCATGCGACCGCGGAACGTGGTGAACGGTTCAATTGGGAACTGCTGGGCCATCTTGTCGGGGCCCGTCAGTCCCGCCAGTATGTGTTCGACACTAATTGGCGCTGGGATGGTCGGCGAAAGGCCATAACCAAACCGGATTTCGGCCAGTGTCGGGTCAAAGTCGCGCATATGTAACTCTCTGCCTTTGGACTGAGGTCAAAGACAAAGTAGCACGCACGCGCGACCCGTGCCTATACTTCAAATGCTGCATGCGCAAAGAATAGCTTGCGCACTTGATTTAATCCTGAGGGATTACCCGCAGCCCAAGCTCCATCAACTGATCGCTGGCAGGCTCAGAAGGTGCGTTCATCATCAGATCTTCGGCACGTTGGTTCATCGGGAACAGGATGACTTCGCGAATGTTCTGTTCGCCCGCCAACAACATCACGATGCGGTCGATACCAGCGGCACACCCCCCGTGGGGAGGCGCGCCGTATTGGAACGCGTTGACCATGCCACCGAAACGCTTGCGCACTTCATCTTCGCCGTAACCAGCGATTTCAAACGCCTTAAACATAATTTCCGGGCGGTGGTTTCGGATCGCGCCCGATACCAACTCATAGCCGTTACAGGCCAGATCGTACTGATAGCCCAGGACTTTTAGTGGATCACCCTGTAGCGCCTCCATCCCACCTTGCGGCATGGAAAACGGGTTGTGTTCAAAGTCGATCTTGCCAGTTTCTTCGTCCGCCTCAAAGATCGGGAAATCCACGACCCATGCAAAGGCATAGCGGTCCTCATCCGTGAGACCCAATTCAATGCCAATGGCATTGCGCGCACGTCCTGCGACGGGTTCAAACGCTTTGGGCTTACCGCCAAGGAAGAATGCAGCGTCGCCCACACCAAGATCAAGCTGTTGACGGATGGCTTCGGTCCGTTCAGGGCCGATATTCTTGGCCAGTGGCCCTGCGGCTTCCATGCCTCCTTCCACCTCACCGGATTTCAGCTTTGCTTGGGCTTCTTTCACAGGAATGCCGAGTTCTTGGGCCACTGAATCAGCCGTCTTTTCGCGCCAGAAAATATAACCCATCCCCGGCAGGCCCTCTTTCTGGGCAAACGCGTTCATACGGTCACAGAATTTGCGGCTGCCACCTGTTGGCGCTGGAATGGCACGAATTTCGGTGCCTTCTTGCTCCAACAGCTTTGCGAAAATCGCAAAGCCGGAATCGCGGAAGTGGTCAGAGACCACTTGCATTTTGATAGGGTTGCGCAGGTCAGGTTTGTCGCTGCCGTACCACAGGGCCGCATCGCGGTAGCTGATTTGTTCCCAAGTTTGGTCCACTTTCTTGCCACCGCCGAATTCTTCGAACACGCCTGTCAGAACCGGTTGGATTGTATCAAACACATCCTGTTGGGTGACAAAGCTCATCTCTAGGTCAAGCTGATAGAAATCGGTGGGCGAACGATCCGCACGCGGGTCTTCGTCGCGGAAACACGGCGCGATCTGGAAATATTTGTCAAAGCCCGACACCATCAACAGCTGTTTAAACTGCTGCGGCGCTTGCGGCAGTGCGTAGAACTTGCCCGGATGTAGGCGCGACGGCACTAGAAAGTCACGCGCGCCTTCGGGGCTGGATGCGGTGATAATTGGCGTCTGATATTCGCGGAATTCTTGATCCCACATGCGTTTGCGGATCGACGACACAACATCGCTGCGCAGTTTCATGTTGGCTTGCATCTTTTCGCGGCGCAAATCGAGGTAACGATAGGTCAGACGCGTTTCTTCTGGATATTCTTGATCGCCAAAGACCATCAGCGGCAGTTCTTCGGAACGGCCGAGCACTTCGATGTCGCGCACGAACACTTCGATCTCGCCCGTGGGCAGCTTGGGGTTCACCAAATCCGCATCACGCGCCTTGACCGTGCCGTCGATGCGAATGCACCACTCGCTGCGTACCTTTTCAACTTCGGCAAACACTGGGCTGTCGGGATCGCACAACACTTGTGTCACGCCGTAGTGGTCGCGCAGATCGATGAACAGGATGCCGCCGTGGTCGCGCACACGATGCACCCAGCCCGAAAGGCGGACGGTATCGCCCACATTGACCGAGGTCAAAGCGGCGCAGGAGTGAGAGCGGTAAGCATGCATAATGTCGTCCCTTCAGGGGTGTGGCGAATGTGCGCGCAGATACACCGCTCAAAGGGTGGAAAGTCAAGGCGACAAAGGCTTTGCACTCATGCTACCACAGTTGAAAACAGGGAGGCCCGCGTGAGCGACAAGAGAACCAAAGGAATGAAGGTGCGCCGTGCCGTTCTAGGCGACACCCATGTAGACCGCGCTGATGCCCTGAAAACGCCGCTCGATGCCCCGTTCCAAGACCTGATTACCGAGGGGGCTTGGGGCACAGTTTGGGCCAGCGATGCAATTACATTGCGCGAACGCTCCATGCTGACGCTCGCCCTTTTGGCAGCAACTGGAAATTTCGACGAAATCCCCATGCACATCCGCGCCTGCGCGCGCACTGGGGCAACCCCACAAGACGTAGCCGAGGCGTTTCAACATGTTGCGATCTATGCAGGTGTGCCGCGTGCCAATCACGCGCTGAAGCTGGCCAAACAAACCTACGCCGAGATGGAGGCTGATGATGACTGACGGTCCCCTTTTCCATCGCAACCGCGACCGTCATCCCAAAGCGTTGACGCCTGACTATAAAACCAGTGTGCTACGTTCTCCCCAGCGGGCGTTACTGTCTATGAATACGACGCTAAGCGAAGAAACGGGCCCTGTCTTTGGCCACGACATCCTTGGGCCCTTGGATAACGACCTGGTACAAAATTTTGCGAAACCCGGCGAGATGGCCATCGGCCAGCGCATCATTGTGCACGGTCGAATACTGGATGAAAATGGCCGCGGCGTGCCCGGTGCTTTGCTGGAATTCTGGCAAGCCAATGCGGGTGGGCGTTATCGCCATACCAAGGAAGGGTATCTTGCTGCACTCGATCCAAATTTTGGCGGTTGCGGGCGGACAATCACGGACGACTCGGGTGGCTATTCACTGCGCACTGTCAAACCCGGCGCCTACCCTTGGCCCAATGGAGCGAACGATTGGCGCCCAGCGCATATCCACTTTTCCGTCTTCGGTCCTAGTTTTGGCCAGCGCCTGATCACGCAGATGTATTTCGAGGGCGATCCGATGATCCCGCTCTGTCCCATAGTGCGCACGATCACCGACCCCGACGCTGTGGCCCAATTGATTGCGCCTCTTGATATGAACAACACCGTCCCGATGGATGCGCGCGCCTATAAGTTCGACATCGTACTGCGAGGGCGGCGATCAACCCTGTTTGAAAACCGACCGGAGGGCAACTGATGCAAAAGCTTAGCCACCTGCAGGAAAGCCCTTCGCAAACCGCTGGCCCTTATGTCCATATTGGATGTGTGCCGAACTTTGCCGGGATCACAGGCGTCTACCCATATGACTTGGGCGCAACCATGTTGCGCGACGGCGTTCAAGGCGAACAGATCACAGTGACTGGAACAGTCTTTGACGGCACAGGCACACCCCTAAAGGACGCCATGATCGAAATTTGGCAGGCCGATGCAAACGGTCTTTATCCCGGCAATGACCCGCGCGGTGCAGCAGACCCAAATTTTGCGGGTTGGGGCCGAGTTGCGGGCGACGGCGACACTGGCGTTTGGACGTTCAGCACGATCAAGCCCGGCGCAGTGCCCTTTCACGACGGGCGTATGATGGCGCCGCATATCTCGTTTTGGATCGTAGCACGGGGGATCAATATCGGATTGCAGACGCGGATGTATTTCCCGGATGATCCAAAAGTCAAAGACGACCCGTGGCTAAGTCGGATCGAGCATCAAAACCGCATTCCTACGCTGATCGCGACACAGATTCAGCCGGAAACCTATAAGTTCGACATCCATCTGCAGGGCGCGGCTGAGACCATTTTTTTCGACATCTGAGACTTAGACAGATGTCCCCACCATGCCGATGTCCGGCGCGCTTAGATCAGCCAACACAGTTTCACCTGCAACTGCAGTCTGGCCAAGGCAGATCACGGGTTTCACACCCAAGGGCAAATAGATGTCGAGACGGCTGCCAAAACGGATCAACCCAAAACGGTGTCCTGCGGTGATTTTCTCTCCGGGGTCTACAAAACAGACAATACGACGCGCAACCAGACCAGCAATTTGCACAACGCCAATCGTGTCTCCTTGCGGCGTCTCAATAGAAAGCCCGTTCCGCTCGTTATGCTCGCTCGCTTTGTCGAGCGAGGCATTAACGAATTTGCCTTCATGATAATTGATTGTACGGATCATACCTGACAACGGCGCGCGGTTCACGTGACAGTTAAACACATTCATAAACACCGATACGCGAACGACAGGTACATCGCCCATTTTGAATTCGGCAGGCGCAACAACTTCTTCGATCAAAGAGACGACACCATCAGCAGGTGACAACACCAGATTTTCGTCTTGGGGCACAACGCGTACGGGGTCGCGAAAGAAGTAATAACACCACACCGTCAACCCTAGTCCCAGCCAGAACAACGGAGTCCAAATCAGCCCCAAAACCACGGACACAGCCGCGAAAATTGCGACAAATTTGCGTCCCTCCCGATGCATTGGCACGGCAACGATTTTAAGCATATTCATCTGTCAGGATTCCGTCTGTTGAAGTGTTCAGGTCACGCCGCGTCGTGACGACGCGACCTAATAAAGGCCAATGGCAACGAGGCCAAGTACATCAAGTTTGCAATGACCAAAGTGATCCATGGGTATACCACTAGGCACATGACCAACACGATCGATCCGATAACAATGAAAGGAAGCCAGCTGCGTCTAACCGAAGTGTGTTTGATCGAAAAGGTCGGCAACGTCGACACAGCTAGACTGGCCACAAGAACGACATAGAGGGCGACGACATATCCATAATCGGGCAGCGTGCTCCATCCATCAAGGATCAGAAAGGTCGGCATCAGCGCAAGGCAGGCCAAAGCAGGAGCAGGCACGCCAACAAAGTAAGAGTGCGACAGTTTTGGCGGCGCGGGGTCGTGCAACGCTATGTTGAAGCGCGCCAAGCGCAACGCACAGCACACAGCTAAAACCATGCAGCTTAGCCAGCCGATGCTCTCGTATTCTGTGCCGCGAAATATAGCGGAATAAAGCAAAATGCCCGGCGCAATCCCAAAGTTAAAGAAGTCAGCAAGCGTGTCCAACTCAGCGCCAAACGGGCTGGCGGTGTCAAAAAAGCGTGCGACCTTACCGTCCATACCGTCAAGCAGTACTGCCAACATAATCAGATAAAGGGCTGCGCTGGTGTTGTCTTGGATGCTCATGCGCACCGAAGTCAGGCCTGCGCAAATGGCAAACACCGTCAAAAGGCTGGGCAGTATATGACGCAGCTTGATTTGCTTGTTGCCTGACTGATCCGTGCCAAGTGCTGCGTCTAACGCTACAGATTCAGGATCGTCCCGGTTCATTTTGGTCATGTCATTGCCTTGCACTGGAACAGCCGTCTGCGCAATGCTCTTGCCACAAATACACTCTTTGCGCGAGAGGTGTTGCCGCTTTGACAGGATAAACCAAAGTTCGCTTCCAATTCGCCACAACGCTGAGCCGTCGAATACTGCGACTGTGGGCTCAGCATCGATCTTTTCCGTTCGTCTCCGCTAAGCGGCGAAGGCCCGGGTCATAACAGTTCCAAGTCGGCGTGCAAACTCCGTTGGGTCTGGCGGCACTTCACCCTCTACGATGCGCGCTTGATCCAATAATAGGTGGGCTGCATCTTTCAGAAGGTCGTCTGCGTTGTCGGACTCGGAAATGGTCCGGTCAGCCAACTTGGTGATCAGCGCATGACTGGGGTTAAGCTCCAATACACGCGGCATGCCATGTTCCAGTTGCCCATGGCGTTTAAGCAAACGTTCCAGATTTACGTCCATGTCGCCATCATCGGCAATCAGGCACACGGGGCTATCTGTCAGACGTTTCGAAGATCGCACATCCTTAACCGCCTCGCCCAGCTCTGCTTTGATCACAGCGATAAGTTCAGAGAGATCAGCCTCCTCGGTCTTGGCTGAGTCTTTTTGTTTTTCGACATCTTCAACCTGATCCAAATCCGCAGCGCCACGCGTGATGGATTTGAAAGGTTTGCCATCATGCTCCGTAATATTCTGAAGCCAGAATTCGTCCACATGGTCAGACAACAATAACACTTCGACACCCTTGGCCTTGAAACCTTCAAGGTGCGGTGACTTTGCCAACTTGGCGGCGTCCTCTCCGGCAATGTAAAAGATGGCATCCTGTCCCGTCTTCATGCGCGACACATATTCAGAAAGACTGGTCAGCCCCTCTTCGCCAGTCGAGGCGAAACGACATACCTCCAATATACGATCACGCAGCGCCACATCTTCAACCAGCCCCTCCTTCAGCACGGCACCAAAATTGCCCCAAAACGCCGCATATTCCTCCGGCGCTTTTGTGGCCTTTTTCTTAAGCTCACTCAGAACTTTTTTGGTGATGGACGATTTTATCTTGGCAAGTTGTGGATCGGTCTGAAGCATTTCGCGCGACACGTTCAGCGACAAATCTTGGCTGTCCACCACCCCACGCAAGAAACGCAGATACGCCGGGATCAGATCCTTGGTTGTGTCCGAAATATAGACACGATTGACGTACAGTTTCACATGACTTTTGCGTTCAGGCTCAAACAGATCAAAGGGCTGAGCCGTGGGCACAAACAGCAAACTTGTGTGATTGAGAGTCCCCTCAACTTTGTTGTGCATCACATGCCACGGTTCGTCAAAAGCATGAGAAACGTGACGATAGAATTCTGAATATTGATCCTTGGTCACGTCCTTGGCCGGCAGCGTCCAAAGTGCTTCGGCCGTGTTCAGGATGTCATCACCAAGCTTGACGGGAAAGCTGATGTGCTCGGAATAAGTCTTGATGATGTGACGGACACGGGCGTCTTCGGCGAACTCTTTGGCGTCCTTTTTCAAGTGCAAGGTCACTGTGGTTCCGGATGACTCACGCTCTGCCGGTTCGATGGTGAAGCCACCTTTACCATCTGACGACCACAGCCATGCCTCTGCCTCCCCGGCTTTGCGCGTGATCACGTCCACTTTAGACGCAACCATGAACGCAGAATAGAAGCCCACACCAAACTGGCCGATGAGGCCAACGTTGTCTTTTTCGTCTGCCTTGAGCGCATCGATAAAGGCACCCGTTCCGGACTTGGCAATCGTGCCCAAGGTTTCCAGAAGGTCGGCGTGGTTCATCCCGATCCCATTATCCGAGATCGAAAGCGTTTTGGGTTTGGCTCCAATTTCAAGTGTAATTGCAAAATCTTGCGTCGGCGAAAGCTGTGCATCCGTTAAAGCTGCATAACGTAGTTTATCACAGGCATCCGATGCGTTGGAGACGAGCTCGCGCAGAAAAACTTCACGGTTTGAATACAGTGAGCCTGCAACGATTTCTAACAGTTGACCCACTTCCGTCTGGAAGGAAAACGTTTCTTTCTCAGTGCTTTCGCTCATTCGTCAATCTCCTAATTCGAACCGATGCGGGAATTTAGGTTCATGGCACTTGGATTTCAACTCACTGGTGCTTGGCTTTCCTGCCAGAGCGACGACCCATTCACCTATGCGGCGAAAAACCGGGATTGGGTATCGAAACGCTGCCCGAAGAACTTGTGCAATATCAAACGGCATACGTCGAACTTTGAGGCGGATGCCGCCCGCATGGTCACCCCTTAGAGGGCAGAGAGCGATAGAAATCCTCGAACACCGCGTCGCGAGCTACATCATAGGCTTCCAGCATCGCATGCCTGCCTTCTCTTTTGTTCCAATAGAGGTCTTCGGTCAGATGCGGCGAGGTCGTAAGGTGAGTTGGCACATAAGCGGCATCAAGCAACCACGCGACGTTGATGATGTCCCAGATCACCCAGGTTTTTGTTTCGGGCTGACTGATCGCGTATTTCTTGTGCAGCGGGTTGTTGGTGTAAAGATGCCAAAGGTAGTCACCGATGTCGCCACGACCTTTCACGAACTGCTCCATCTCGGGCAGGGAAATCGTCAGCTGCGCGCCCACATGGTAGCCGGGCAAATAGACATGCGGCACGCCACATTCAAAGATCAGCCGTGACGACATCTGATCCTGCACAAGGTTCAATGAAGGCTCATTGCAGAACGGCGCATAGCTAGGAAAACCAGAGGTCCAGACCACCACGATATTGTCGATGATGTCAGGCGCCATCAACAAGGCTGAACCAATATTAGGCAAGGCACCCATGGCCAAAATGTAGACCGGCCCATCCTCGCGGTTGCGGGCCTGATCGATGATAAACTGCGCAGCATCGGATTCGACGGGCTTGTCATAGCTTGGCACATGTTCTTGAGAGCCGCGAAAAACTTTGCCTTCGTGCGGAACCTGACAAGCCTCAAACACGCGAATGATCTCATCGTATGATCGCTTTTCGCCCACATCAGGTGTCACGAATTCGATATCATCTGCAGTGCGCCCGTCAGCCAACAACCGCTTGGCCCATCCGGCAAATGGGCCGACGAACTTACTGTCGTGATCCGAACCGCTGCCTTTTTGCAGGGCCTCGACGGCCTCATACAGACCGTCGCGGTGGTGCGTGAAAGAAAACGGGGCCGCGGTAACCCCTTCCAGTTTCATGCGGTCCTGCGACAGCAACGCCCATGCGACGGCATATTGGTCGTCGATCTCGTTGGCCGTATCTGTGTCGATGATCACGCGCGGCATTGGGCCGGGACGCCCTAGCCGTTTTGCCATCAGTTCGGGATCAAGTGGCGTGAACCTTTGAACGGCTTCTTGCAGCGTGATCATGGGTGTACCTCTTTAGTTGCCGAAACCTTTGCCAAAGGCTTCTTCTTTTATAAAACGTTCGGTGATGAGCAGCAGGATGATGCCAGGGACTGTGACCACAAGCGTGATCCCGGCAGCAGAGGCATCAAGCGTTCCGCCGGAAATCTTGGAAAACAGCAGGGTCGGCAGCGTCACAATCTTGCCTTGCCCCATGAAAAAGGTGAGCAGAAAGATGTTGGTAGACACCAGAAACGTAAACAGCGCACCCGCCACAACACCGGGCAGAAGCATTGGCAGCGTGACCATGCGCATGATCTGCCAACGGTTGGCGCCTAGGATCATCGCTTGTTCTTCGAAATCTCGGCCCAACCCTTGATAGACCGCAGTCAGCATGCGGATCATGTAAGGAATGGTCGGGATCAGATGGACGATGATGATGCCGACATAGGTACCTGCAAGGCCGATATTAATGAAGATCATCAACAGCGCGATGCCGATGGCGGCTTCGGGCACGATCAGCGGCATAGACAAAAAGAACTCAAACGCAGGTTTGCCGGGAAACCTTTCGCGCGCCAGAACGCGCGCTGCGGGTAGACAGATCACCAAACAGATCGCAGTAACAACGCACCCGATCAATACGGTGTTCACCGTTGCCTCCCAGATTTGACTGTAGGGCGATATCACATAGTCCCAAGCCAGCGGCAGGATCGACTTTTCGCGTTGCTCCAGCCACCACGTGCCCGGCAACAAGTCGGGCCAAGCCCAACGGAAGGCAAAGCTTTGGATGATCAGCGGGATAAAGGGACCAAGAATGAAGCCTGCGATCAATAGCAGATACAGCTTTTGGTACGGCGACAAACGTTCATTCAGCGCGAGGGCATCGGATTTGCGGGCCATCAATTTCTCCCGATCCGGCGTTCATAGCGGCGGTATAAGGCGAGGTAACTGTAAAGGATCACGCCAGCGACCAATGCAATGGACACCACCGTCGCCATGCCTTGCAGTTGCAGGGTATAATCCGCGTCGTTGAAATAGCGCCATGCGACGACCGGCAAAGTATCAGGGAAGCCGCCGCCAAGGATAAACGGTGCCTCGAATGCGCCGATATTGAATGCAAAGATGATCAACGTGGACGAGATGATGCCAGGCAATATCTGCGGCAATGTCACCTGAAAGAATATCTGTCGTTTGCTGGCCCCTAGAATGGCAGCCGCTTCTTCGGTTTCACGTCCCACGCCCAACAAGACAGCGTAAATCGTTAGCGCAACAAATGGCGTTTGCTTCCAGACGTAAACAGCAATGATGCCCCAACCCATGTGGGTTTTCAGGATTTGTGGGAATTGGCTAGGGTCATCGATGAACCCGGTAAAGGCCATCAAACGTGACAGCATGCCGCCATTGCCCAACATGATCACCGCCAGCGCGATACCAACCGTATAGGGGATCATCAGCGGCAGTTTGTAGAGGTATTTGTAAAGCGTCTTGGACGGGAAAGTCCGCACCAAGGCCAGCGCCAGAAGGATACCCAAGACCAAGGATATAAAAGTCGCCACCAAAGCATAATACAGCGTCAGGCCTAGCGACTGCCAAAAGATACTGTCCGTCCAAAGGGCTGCGAAATAGGAAAAGTCCGGAAAGGTATTCACACCAAACCATGGTGCAAAGCCCAGTGATTGCGCCACGCCCAGTACCAATGCTCCGCCAAAAAGCACGGTCAAAACAGTCATCACCGGCAACAGCTGGACCCACATCCATGTGCGTTCACGCTTGTGACGTGCAAGTTCTTTGGTCTGCGACAACTGGTTTTCCTTTGGCTGCAGCGTTTCTTTGAAAACAGTTCTTCATTTAATTTTTCAAAATAGCCTTGGGGGCCCGACCATAGGCCGGAACCCCATTTCCGTTGTTAGTTGAGGTTAGCGACCGCTGTCTCAACAATGGATTCGATGCTATCCGAGCTATCGCGCTCGATGTATTCGAGCCATGTCGCCTCGATCACATCGACCAGTGTGGCGTT
>CAZJAW010000023.1:0-12718 GCA_964544035.1 uncultured Rhodobacterales bacterium | reverse complement strand
CTGATCATAGATCAACTCGTCTGGGATCGCGCGCTTGGTGTTCAGGGTCACAAAATGCGGATCGTCCATCGGCACCGGTTGCAACGAGTTGATCCAATAAGTCAGGTCGATGCGATCATTTTTGGCGTGTTTATCTTCGGTGTAGACCCAGCTTGACCACGTTTGGCGTCGCTTTGGCATGATGCGTTCATCACGATGCAGGATAATGTCGTTAGGTTGATATTTGACCGCGCTAAGGGCGGCGTGTTCGGCCTTGGATGGGTCCGCCAGCAAGGACAGGCTGTCGTCCGAATGGGTGGCAAAGATCACGTCGTCGAATTGTTCCCATTCTCTGCCGGACGTCTTGATTTGTACCCCGAGATTATTGCGTTGCACGGACTGAACGGGCGCGGCGAGGCGGATGTCGACACCCTTTTTCCGCATCGCACCTTCAAGGCGGCGCACATACTCGACCGACCCTCCGTTCACTGTGTACCATTGGTGTTGTCCTGTAGTGTTCAACAAAGCGTGGTTTTCAAAGAACTGAATCATCGCGTGGGCAGGGAAATCCATGATCTTATCCGTGGGTGTAGACCAGATCGCTCCGCTGAGCGGCAGCAGATAGTAGTCACGGAACCACGCCCCGGTGCCAAGTGCTGCAAGAAACTGCCCGACCGTGCGTGACCGATCCTCGTTCGCGACACGCAGCGCATGTTTGTTAAAACGCAGAATGTCGCGCACCATGCCAAGGAACCTTGGGTTCAGTGCATTTGTGCGTTGGGCGAACAGGGCATCCAAAGTGGCGAGCCCGTATTCCAGACGGCCGCCGTCAATCGATGCGCCAAAGCTCATGTTGGATTTCACGACGGGCACGTCGAGTTCCGCAAAAAGTGCTGCCATGTGGGGATAGTTGGCGTAGTTGAAAACTAAAAATCCAGTATCGACTGGCTGATCGCCGTTTTTGCCCGCCACGATAGTACGGGCGTGGCCACCAAGGCGCGGCGCAGATTCAAATAGGGTGACGTGATGGTCGTCGCCTAACACGTGGGCAGCACCCATTCCGGAAATTCCAGCACCAATGACTGCTATGCGTTTTGCTGGTGTGTATATTGTTTCAAACGACATAAGCGTGACTGGTCCTATTGGGTAAGTATGTGTTGCAGGGTGTACGCATAAAGGCCTGACATGGATGTACGTTTGCGCAAATTAATTTTTGATCCAAGTCGATTTGGTCGTCGTATCTCTGTTATGTATGCAGATCTTGAGACATCTTACGAACCAACTCCTCCCCCCCAAGTCGTTATGGCTGGGGCGGTATTAAGGTCTGCAGGAATGAAAGACAGTGACGGCAAGCGGATGTTGTGGGTCGACCACGTGCGTCGCATCCGGGACGATCAAGACCAGTCAGCTTTCGCTGAACTGTTCGACCACTTCGCGCCGCGCGTCAAAGGCTTTCTAATCAAGTCGGGTGCAGATGCGTCGCTGGCCGAAGAATGCACGCAAGAGGCTTTGGCCACTTGTTGGCACAAGGCGCATATGTTTGATCCCGCGCGGGCGTCTGTGGCGACTTGGATTTTTACTATCGCGCGGAACCGCAAGATTGATGCGCTGCGCAAGCAGCGCCGCCCAGAACCCGAGGATTTGGGTTGGGGCCCTGAAGAAGAACCTGATCAGGCTGATGTATTGGCGCTGCAACAGGAAAGTGAACAGTTGGGACAGGCCATCGCCGCGTTGCCTGAAGCTCAGCGCGACTTGATACAAAAAGCGTATTTCGGGGATTTGTCCCACAGTGAAATCGCTGCTCAAACCGGTCTGCCGCTCGGCACGATCAAAAGTAGAATACGGCTGGCGCTTGGTCGATTGCGCAGCGGAATGAAGTATTGATGATGCCACAGAACATAAAACACCATCTGACCGATGACATCCTGATGGGTTATGCAACGGGCAATCTGCCCGAAGCCTTTAACCTGATGGTCGCAGCGCATGTGTCGCTTTGTGATACCTGCCGAGCACAGGTCGAAAGTTTCGATGCGGTCGGGGGCGAGGTATTGTCGCAAGCGGCGGACGAAGATGTAGCTTTGGCGCCCGGAAGTTTTGCAGCAACGATGGCGCTGATTGCACGCGGTTCTGTAGATGTTTTGCCTTCGCAAAGTACAAAAGGTTCCATCCTGCCAACCCCAATTCAGGACTATGTCGGCGGCGACCTCGATAAGGTCAAGTGGCGCAATATTGGAATGGGCGTCAAACAGGCAATCCTTCCGACGTCTCGTGATGCATCTGCCCGTTTGCTCTTCATTCCGGCAGGGACAGCCATGCCCGATCATGGGCACCAAGGCATCGAGATGACGCTTGTTTTGCAAGGTGCATTTATGGATGACGATGGATATTTTTCGCGTGGAGATGTTGAGATGGCGGACAGTGATCTGCATCACACCCCTGTTGCCGACATTCACGAGGATTGCATATGTCTGGCCGTTACCGACGCTCCGTTGCAATTCCAAGGGTTAATCCACAAGATCGCCCAACGCTTCGCACGTATTTAGAGTCCGATTAATGTGGACAGTATGGCGGGGATTTTCCCGCCTTTATTCGCGGTCTATTCCATCGCCTGATTAACGTCGCTTTGGCGCGCCCATACGCCCTGATCAACAGCGCCAAGGGTTGGCAGGCTGGGGAGCAGCTGCTCTGCAAAATCCCTGGAAGGTTCCACGGGCAGCATCGATGGAAAGTTATCAATCGTTGTAACGTCCTGCGGTGGCGCGTCGTGCACGCGCAAGGCAAAGGCTTGTCATCTTCGGACCTGCTGCGATCAGTTTGGTCGCACCTTCCGGCGCTAAGTCAGCGCGTGTTTTGCTGTCGCGTTGCTCGGCGTGCACCCATAAATGGGTCACAGCATACCCGTGGCGCGCATCTTTTTGACGCTGGGCCTGTTTTCCATCGCGGCCAAAAAGGCGCGGATTTTGGGAAACGGCTCCAAATCCACTCCATCGCCGGGCAACCAAGAGCACAGCATAAACAGGTAGGGATCCGCGATGCAGGCCGTATCCCCGAGGATATAAGTACCGCGTAGGCATTCGGTTTCGACGTATTCTGCGCTGGCGGTCATGGTCGTGGGGACCTTGGCTGTCATGTCAGCGTGGCTTTCGGGTTTGTCCGCCCAACGGTTGCCGCGCGCCTTATGCCCGTGATTTACGTGCATGGTGGACGCGAGATAGAACATCACGCCGCGCACGTGGGCGGCTTCCATCAGGTCCGTCGGCATAAGGCCCGGTGTTTGCGCTGCAATATATTCAAGGATCGCGCCAGTTTCGGTTAGGATATGGTCCCCTATGATCAGTGCAGGTACGCGACCTTTGGGATTGATCGCGGCGTAGGCTGGGGATTTCTGTTCATCAGTTGCGAAATCGACTTTTTGCGTTTCGAAATCGATACCTGCTTCGGTCAGGGCGATGGCGCTTGCGATGGCGATGGAGCCGGGAAAGAAGTATAGTTTCATAAGGGACCTCAGACGTGGGTTTGCGCGTGGTGACGATCGGGCGTTTCCAGATGGGGAACGGTGTTGAACGATACAGGTGACCATGTACCGCCGATGGGGCGAAAGCGATGCATGGACGTGTTCATGATCGCCAAGGCAATATTGGCCATTGCTTTGATACTCAGGTCAAGGTGCTGTCGCATCACCATTGAAATTAGGCCACCCGATGTGACGATCAGTGCCGGGCCGCTGCCTGCGCCGATGTCTGTAACCACGGAACGCACCCTGTCTTCGAAACTCGCAAAACTCTCAGGCTCGCCTTTCAATTTACCATCTTTCCATGCAGTAAAGACCTGCGGCAGGTGTTTGGTGAAGTCCGACTGCTCGGTCGGTAGCGGGACACCGTGTTCATCGCGTAAGGCCGCGGCAAGGGTGAAATACTCCAGCTCGTTCAAACGCGCGTCTTCTGTCGCGCTTAGCCCTGTCTCCATACCGGCCGCCGTTTCGCGGTGGCGGCGTAGGGTTCCAGTGAATAACCGGGTATGATGTTGATGCGTGGCGCGCATATGTTCGCCTAACCACGACGCCTGTTGATGCCCGAGGGGGCTGAGTTGGTCGTAGCTTGCCTCGTCCTTGGCTTGGGAATTGGCCTGACCGTGGCGAATAAGTGTAATGTGAGACATGCGCACCTTTGGCTGCTGTTTGGTCTGTTCTAGGGGAGCGCGCGGTCTGTGGAAAGCACAGGAGCCTCCGGCGGGAGTATTTGTTGG
The DNA here is from genome assembly GCA_964544035.1 of uncultured Rhodobacterales bacterium. GTDB lineage: Bacteria > Pseudomonadota > Alphaproteobacteria > Rhodobacterales > Rhodobacteraceae > Tateyamaria. The sequence continues at coordinate 8,494 of CAZJAW010000023.1, read as the reverse complement.
AACAATGAAGCAAACTGTCGTTCATAGGAAACCCACACGCCGCGAAAATGGGGTGTGGTGTCGGGATTGAGAGTCCTGCGGGCTGATTTGTCGGGTTACAGTGGTGTGGATTGTAAAAAGGTGCGCGCGATGACGGACAAGGTGACTTTCACGCTGGACGGGGCCGAAGTTGAGGCCGAAGCAGGAATGACAATCTGGGAAGTGGCCAATGGCCGCGGTCTGGTGATCCCGCATTTGTGTCACAAACCGACGCCCGGTTACCGCCCTGACGGCAACTGCCGTGCCTGCATGGTTGAGATTGAGGGCGAGCGCGTTTTGGCCGCGTCCTGTATTCGCGAACCTTCGGAAGGTATGGTTGTGACCACAAACTCTGCGCGGGCTGAATCCGCGCGTAAGTTAGTGGTCGAGATGTTGGTGACGGATCAGCCTGAGCGCGATGTGTCGCATGATAAATCCGCCCATCTTTGGGACATGGCTGAGGCGAACGGCGTGTCGACCAGTCGCTTTCCAAAGTTGGAAGAAGGGCGCATTCCGTTGCTGGATGACAGCCATGTGGCGATGTCCGTGAACCTTGACGCTTGTATTTCTTGCGGTCTGTGCGTGCGCGCCTGCCGCGAAGTGCAGGTCAATGATGTGATCGGCATGTCGGGCCGTGGGCATGATGCGTACCCAACTTTCGACTTGGCCGACCCAATGGGTGACAGCACCTGTGTTGCGTGCGGTGAATGCGTGCAGGCTTGTCCGACCGGGGCCTTGATGCCCTCGACTGTCGTGGATGATGCGCAAATTGGTGACAGTGCGGATTTTGATCGCGAAGTCGAAAGCATCTGCCCGTTTTGTGGTGTCGGGTGTCAGATTTCGCTCAAGGTGAAAGACAACAAAGTTAAATATGTCGAAGGCATCAATGGCCCAGCGAACGAAGGGCGGTTGTGCGTAAAAGGGCGCTTTGGTTTTGACTATATCCACCACGATCATCGTCTGACCAAACCCTTAATCCGCCGAGATGACGCACCAGCCAAAGGACTGAATGTTGATCCGGGCAATTGGGGTTCGGTATTCCGTGAGGCCACGTGGGAAGAAGCGTTGGATTTTGCAGCCAATGGTTTGAAGGGACGTGGACGCGAAGTGGCGGGTTTTGGATCAGCTAAATGCACCAACGAAGAAGCCTATCTGTTTCAAAAGATGATCCGCCAAGGTTTTGGCCACAACAATGTTGATCACTGTACACGCCTGTGCCACGCGAGTTCGGTGGCGGCGTTGATTGAAAATGTCGGATCGGGCGCGGTCACGGCAACGTTTAACGAGATCGAGAATGCAGATGTGGCGATTGCCATTGGTTGCAACCCAATTGAAAACCACCCGGTCGCGGCCACCTATTTCAAGCAGTTCACCAAACGTGGTGGCAAGCTGATCGTGATGGACCCACGCGGGCAGGCGCTTAAGCGATTTGCCAGCCACATGCTGCAATTCCGCCCCGGTGCGGATGTGTCCATGCTGAATGCCATCATGCATGTGATCGTCGAAGAAGGTCTTTATGATCAGCAATACATCGACGCCTACACCGAGAATTGGGAAGCTGAAAAGGAGCATCTGAAAGGGTTCTCGCCCGAGAAGATGGCCGAGATTTGTGGAATCGAAGCAGAGGTGCTGCGCGATGTTGCGCGTACCTTTGCCGGGGCCAAATCAGCTATGATTTTCTGGGGCATGGGGGTTAGCCAACACATCCATGGCACGGATAATTCACGTTGCTTGATATCGCTGGCCTTAATGACAGGGCAGGTGGGGCGGCCCGGTTCGGGGCTGCATCCCTTGCGTGGTCAGAATAACGTGCAAGGGGCGTCGGATGCGGGCCTCGTGCCGATGTTTTTGCCGGACTACCAGACAGTCACAGATGATGGGGTGCGCAGTGCATTTACGGATGTATGGGGGTCTGATGATTTCTCGAACGAAAAAGGCCTGACCGTAACCGAGATCATGGACGAAGTTCACGCCGGTTCGATCAAGGCGATGTATGTGCTGGGCGAAAACCCGGCCATGTCGGACCCGGATGTGGAACATGCGCGCGATGCTTTGGCCAAATTGGATCATCTTGTGGTGCAGGATATTTTTATCACCGAGACTGCGAATTATGCGGATGTGATCCTGCCTGCATCAGCCTTTGCCGAGAAATCGGGCACCGTGACCAATACCAACCGTCAGGTGCAAATGGGTCGCCCGGCGTTGCCGCCGCCCGGTGATGCGAAAGAAGACTGGTGGATTGAAGTGGAACTTGCCAAACGGTTGGGCCTTGGCTGGACCTATGAAAGCCCCGCTGATGTGTTTGCTGAAATGAAACTGAACATGAAGTCGCTGGAAAACATCACTTGGGATAGGCTTGAGGCCCAAAATGCGGTGACCTATCCGTCGCTGTCGCCCGAAGATCCGGGCCAAGCGATTGTATTTGGCGATGGTTTCCCGCGCCCAGAGGGGCGCGCGCGGTTCACGCCTGCTTCGGTGATTGCACCAGACGATGTGCCGGATGCAGAATACCCGATGATCCTGACCACGGGGCGCCAGTTAGAGCATTGGCATACAGGTTCAATGACGCGGCGCTCTAGCGTTTTGGATGCGGTTGAGCCCGAGGCGAACTGTTCGTTGCACCCGTCCACTTTGCGTAAATTGGGCGTGCCCGCGGGCGGGTTGGTGCGTTTGACGACCAAGCGCGGCTCGATCGAGATCATGGCCCGCGAGGACCGTGCCGTCGCACCGGACATGGTGTTTCTGCCCTTTGCATTTGTCGAAGCGGCGGCAAATATCCTGACCAACCCGGCGATTGATCCCTATGGCAAGATTCCCGAATTCAAGTTTTCAGCGGTAAAAGTTGAGGCCGTATCAGGAGCGGTGGCCGCCGAATAGGCCAACAATGCCTCTGGCCAAGCTGTCGCCGTCGCATGGACTACTTACAAAGAACACCGGTTTCGACAAGTTCGAAGCCGGTGATTTCAAATTCATACATATCTGATCTGTCTGGCTTTTCAGCGCGCGCAATCAGTTTGCCGTCTTCGTTTTGGTAAACGGCATGGGCCGTGTGCAACGCGCGGTAACAGTGTGTTCCGTCGGGATAGTAATATTTGATCACCTGGTTCTCCTCTTTTGCCACTTACATAGCCCGGATTGCTGACTAAACATGACAACAGTAGCTTTCTATTGCATATGAGGAAGGCTCATATTTTGACTGATATCTTTTGCTGAGAGGTCCTCATGATCGATCCCAACCGATTTCTATCTGATCTACACAAACTCCGCAGTTTTGGCGCAAGCGGTGTGGGCAAAGGCGTTGTGCGCCCTGCATATTCCGAACCGGATTTGGTGGCGCGGGATTGGTTGGCGTCGCGGATGGCTGAGGCTGGTTTGACCCCGCGCTGGGACGCTATGGGCAATCTGTTTGGACTGGCTGATGGGCCGTCTTTGCTGCTGGGTTCGCATTCGGACAGTCAGCCGACAGGTGGATGGCTGGATGGGGCCTTGGGCGTTGTCGCTGCATTGGAGATTGCGCGCGCAGCCTGCGAAAGCGGTGGGCCGGCGATTTCAGTTGTGTCGTTTCAGGACGAAGAGGGGCGGTTTGGCGTGACCACAGGGTCTGCGGTTTGGTCGGGTGGCGTGTCGCTGGCCGATGCCGATCAGTTGCGTGACCATGAAGGGGTGACCTTGGCCAAGGCCCGTTCATTGTTGGGCGACCGCGTGGGTGCATTTGTGGATGCCGCGCAGTTCACCGGGTTTATTGAGCTGCACATCGAACAGGGCCCGACGTTGGATACCTCTGGCGATCAGATTGGTGTGGTCACGGACATTGTTGGCATACGCGATCAAGTGATCACTCTAAGTGGTCAGCAAAATCACGCAGGCACCACGCCTATGGCTTTGCGGCGCGATGCGTTTCAGGGGCTAAGCGCCTTTAATGCCCGTCTCAATGATCGGTTGCGCAACGTGGTCACACCGCAATCTGTGTGGACGATTGGGCATGTGTCGATCAGCCCTAATGCATCATCCATCGTACCGGGGCAGGTGCGGTTTTCAATGCAATGGCGCGATGGCGATGCAGCGCGTTTGGGGCGGATGCAAACGGTTGTCGATACCGTACTAGAGGAAGTCGCCACCGAGATGGGCCTTGGCGTTGAGAAAGGGCCGATGCTGGGGTTAGAGCCTGTGGCAATGAATGCAGACTTGCGTGCGCGTCTTGAAGCAGGGGCAAATGTCGTGTCCCGCGACAAATGGCGAAAGATGCCATCGGGTGCTTTGCATGATGCGACGAACGTGGCGCGGCTTTTGCCTGTAGCGATGCTGTTTGTGCCTTCGATCAATGGTATCAGTCATGCGTTTGAGGAAGACACGCGCGAGGATGATCTGGTTGCGGGCTTGCATGTGCTGGCTCATGCTGCGGGTGTCTTTGCCTAATTGGGGATCATTCCGACCAGATGACATCGCCGACAAAGATATAGCCAGCCCCGTAAACGGTACGGATATGTCTTGGTGATTTGGGATCTTCTCCCAGCTTTTGCCGCAGCCGTGAAATGCGTACATCCAAGGCGCGGGCTGAACTGGGGCGTAGGCCCGGAGATGCAAAAATCTCTTCTCGGGTGATCAGCCGATTGGCAGCGGTTAGGAAAGCCCGCAGCAATTCAGCTTCGGCGATGGTCAAGGGGATTGCTGTGTTTGTGCCATCGGCGATCATGTCCAGTCTGTCAAAATGCGCGGTCCACGGGCCAAACTGTGCAACTCGGCCGGTCTTGGGGGCGCTGGCGGGGGACAACGTGATGTCCATAGATAGGACATAAACGCCAGTCACTGTCCCGGCTGAATTGGTGTCCGGGGTAAAAGCCGAACGAATGTGGCGACCATCCTGTGCCACCGTGAATTCAACTACTTTTGGTTTTCCGTCCAAAGCGGAATGTATGGCAGGTGAAACTGCCTCGTAGATGTCCGGACCCAGAACCGATTGCGCCGTATGACCCATGATGTCTTCTGCGCCATTGAATGGGGCCAGCGGTAGGCGTTGGTTGGAATAGGTGTACCGTTCCTGCAAATCCAGCCGGGCGATATGTGCCGGTGTCGTTTCGGCAGCAAGTCGCACGCGTGCCTCGGCGGCCTCAAGATGTTGTTGGGTTTCGTGTAAGCGGTTGATCGTTGCCTCGAGTGCGCGGTTGGCGCGCGCCAGTTCTTCGGAGCGATCGAGCAGGCGACCCGAAAGTTCGTCCGAACGCGAGCGCAGCATTTCCTCCTGTCGTTTGATTTCGGTGATGTCGGTGTAAACAGCGACCCATCCGCCTTGGCGCAACGGCCCCCCTTCGACAGAGATTGTCTTGCCATTTGCGCGCTTACGTTCGAGGTAGTGCTGTTCAAAAGCCAACGCCTGCTTGACGCGCGCACTGACAAATTCGTCCGGGTCTGCAACGTCGCCATAATCACCGGTTTGCACCAAATATTTAATCGTGTCTGAAAACAACGCGCCCGGTTCGCACAGGTGAGGCGGTAAGTCGAACATGGCACGAAAACGCTGGTTGGCGACAATCAGTCTGAGGTCATCGCTGTAGATCGTTAGCGCCTGCTGGATCATGTTCAACCCAGACCGCAGCAAAACGGATGTGTCTTGCGATCGATGAAGGATGTCTGGGGATCGCATTTATGTCATTTCCCGTGTCAGAAACAATTCGATACATTTGTGTATGTATTAGGAAAGATTTGACAGGTCTAGACGTCTTGGTGACGATTGGATTGCGGGAATCGCGTAGCCCGTAAAAATGTGCCGGAGACCGGCAACCAGGGAGGACATTACGTGACAGCCGACATGGCCAATCAGGCGGGGTTGAACTCCGTCCCAGCTCTTTTGCACCGCAACGCGACGCTATTCGCGGATGCACCTGCTTACCGGGAAAAAGAATTTGGTATCTGGCAAAGCTGGAGTTGGTCCCAAACCCGCGACGAAATTGAAGCGCTGGCGCTGGGGTTGATTGATCTTGGTGTGGCTGAGGGCGATTTTATTGCCATTATCGGGCGCAATCGTCCTACGCTTTATTGGTCGATGATGGCTGCTCAGATGTGCGGCGCGATACCGGTGCCGCTGTATCAGGACGCTGCGGCCGAAGAGATGGCCTATACCCTTGGGCATTGTGGCGCGCGGTTTGTGATCGTGGGCGATCAGGAACAAGCTGACAAAGTTATCGAAGTGTCGCCCGATTTACCTCAATTTGAACGGATGATTTACCTCGATCCGCGGGGGTTGCGCAAATACGACCATACAAAACTGCATCAATACTCTGAGGTACAAGCCAACGGGCGGGCCAAGCGCACCGAACTTGCCCCAGAGATGGCGCGCCGGATTGCCAATCTGAATTTCGACAGCACTTGCGTCATGCTTTATACGTCGGGGACCACTGGCAAACCCAAAGGTGTGGTTCTGAACAATCGCAATGTGATTGAAACGTCGAAGTCATCTTCTGAATTTGATGGGCTGCGCCAAAGTGATGACATTCTGGCTTATCTGCCTATGGCATGGGTTGGGGATTTTATCTTTTCTGTTGGGCAAGCGTTGTGGACCGGGTTTTGCACCAACTGTCCTGAAAGTGCTGAAACGATGCACGTGGACCTGCGCGAGATTGGGCCGACTTACTATTTTGCCCCCCCGCGAGTTTTTGAGAATGAACTAACCAATGTGATGATCCGCATGGAAGATGCGGGCAAGTTCAAGCAGCGCATGTTCCACTATTTCATGAACCACGCGCGCAAGGTTGGGCCCGATATGCTGGACGGCAACGACGTCGGGTTGATGGACCGCCTGAAATACAAGCTGGGTGACTTGATGGTTTTTGGCCCGCTTAAGAACACGCTTGGTTTTACGCGGGTGCGAGTTGGTTATACGGCGGGCGAGGCGATCGGACCGGAAATCTTTGATTTCTATCGCTCTTTAGGGATCAACCTTAAGCAGCTTTATGGGCAGACCGAAGCGACAGTTTTTATCACGGCACAACCAGATGGACAGGTGCGCAGTGACACCGTTGGGGTGCAATGCCCCGGCGTCGAGTTGAAGATCGCCGACAATGGGGAAGTGTTTTACCGCTCACCCGGTGTTTTTGTCGAATACTACAAAAACCCCGAAAGCACTGCTGACACAAAGGATGCCGAGGGCTGGGTCGCGACTGGGGATGCCGGTTTTATTGAGGAAGGTTCTGGACACCTGCGTATCATTGATCGGGCTAAGGACGTGGGCAAAACGGCTTCGGGCGCGTTGTTTGCGCCAAAATATGTTGAGAACAAATTGAAGTTCTTTCCAAACATTCTCGAGGCAGTCGTTTTTGGTAACGAGCGCGCGGAATGCACTGCCTTTATCAACATTGACCTTACGGCCGTAGGGAATTGGGCGGAGCGCAACAATATTGGCTATGCGTCTTATCAGGAACTGGCGCAGCATCCCGAGGTGCTGGCGACCATCAAAGCGCATGTGGAAGAGGTGAATACCTCAATCGCGCAAGACGAGATGTTGTCGAGCTGTCAGGTCTATCGGTTTGTCGTGCTCCACAAGCAGTTGGACGCAGATGACGGCGAATTAACACGCACCCAAAAAGTGCGCCGTCGGATCATCGAAGAGAAATATGCAGACATAATTAACGCGCTATACGATGGGTCGGATGAGGTCTCGACCACCACTGAGGTGACCTATGAAGATGGGCGCAAGGGGTCGATTTCGGCGACGCTGGTGATTTGTGCGGCTCAGACGTCCGCGGTTGTGACAAAGATGGCGGCGGAGTGATGATGCGTGACGCTCGCCTTGCAGGCATCGCCCCACCCACCATCCCTTTGGGGCGGAAATTTTTGAATAGCGAGGGGTCGACCTGATGCTTGATCAGACTGACGGATACACCACTGCGGATGGGCGCCAGATTGGTCCTGTTGTGATGGAGATGAAGAATATTACCCTGCGATTTGGGGGGGTTGAGGCGATAAAGGATATCTCGTTCGACATTCGTGAAGGCGAGATACGCGCGATTATCGGGCCCAACGGGGCGGGTAAATCTTCGATGCTGAACGTCATTTCCGGGTTCTATGTGCCGCAGGAGGGGCAGGTGTTTTACAAAGGCGCACCACGCCCGTCGATGAAACCGTTTGAGGTTGCACGGCAAGGTATTGCGCGCACCTTTCAGAACATTGCTTTGTTCGAAGGGATGTCCGTTCTGGACAATGTCATGACGGGGCGTTTGACCCATATGAAGACGGGGCTGTTTGCGCAAAGTTTCTGGAAGGGTAAGGCTGAGGCCGAAGAGACAGCCAACCGGGAAGTGGCTGAAAAGATCATTGATTTTTTGGAAATTCAGGCCATCCGCAAGACTCCGGTTTCGCGTCTACCTTATGGGTTGAAAAAACGGGTCGAGTTGGCGCGCGCGCTTGCGGCTGAGCCTTCATTGTTGCTGCTGGATGAGCCAATGGCGGGGATGAACGTTGAGGAAAAAGAGGACATGAGCCG
>CAZJAW010000022.1:0-12789 GCA_964544035.1 uncultured Rhodobacterales bacterium | reverse complement strand
CGTTCACACGCTCCGCAACACGCTCTGCCCCTGTTTTGGACTGTCAGGCAAAACTGGGTGGCCCTACCGATGAAGGGGTTGCGATCCTGGTAAACTCGGGCAATTCAAATGCCTTTACTGGCAAAGGCGGACAGGCAGCAGTTGACCAAATCGTCAAAGCCACGTCTGCGGCAAGCGGCGTTCCAACCTCGCGCGTATTTACCGCCTCCACTGGTGTAATCGGCGAACCACTCCCTTTTGAACGGATCACGGCCAAAATAGATGAATTGAATACGACACTTTCGCCCGGCGGCATAGCCGACGCGGCAAGCGCCATAATGACAACCGATACCTATCCAAAAGGCGCGGCAGCGTCCTGCGAAGTCAGCGGCAAGACTGTCCAAATTGCCGGTATCGCAAAAGGTAGCGGGATGATCGCGCCTGATATGGCAACGATGCTTGTTTATATCTTTACCGACGCAAAGATAGATCAAACAGAGTTGCAGACCATGACGACTGCGTCCTGCGATGCGACGTTTAATTGCATCACGGTGGACAGCGACACCTCGACATCAGACAGCCTTTTGGTGGCCGCCACTGGCGCGAGTGGTGTGGATGCAACGGGTAATGCTGGATTTCAGTCCGCCTTGCATGCCGTCATGTTGGATTTAGCCCATCAAGTCGTGCGCGACGGCGAAGGGGCAACCAAGTTTGTCGAAATCACCGTGACCGGTGCTCCAAGTGACTCCGATGCTAAAGTACATGGATTGTCCATCGCAAATTCCCCGTTGGTGAAAACCGCCATAGCGGGTGAAGACCCCAATTGGGGCCGCGTGGTAATGGCTGTGGGAAAATCAGGCGCGCCAGCAGATCGAGACACGCTGTCGATCTGGTTCGGAGACACTTTGGTTGCCGAAAACGGATGGGTCAGTTCAACCTACAAAGAAGCAGACGCTGCCGCGCACATGAAGTCCGACCATATCCGTATCCGCGTCGATTGCGGCATGGGGACAGGGACATCCACGGTGTGGACCTGTGATCTGACTCATGGATACATCAATATCAACGCGGACTACCGATCGTGAAAGTTGTTCTTGTGTCCGCGGTCGCCCTCATCGACGTTGATGGGCGGGTGCTTTTGGCCCAACGCCCCGAAGGGAAATCAATGGCAGGGCTTTGGGAGTTTCCCGGTGGAAAAGTTGAAGCTGGTGAAACGCCCGAAGTGGCCTTGATCCGCGAATTGGAAGAGGAATTGGGAATAAACACTTGGCAATCCTGTCTTGCTCCTCTGACATTTGCGAGCCACAGCTACGAGACATTTCACTTGCTGATGCCACTATTTGCATGTCGCAAATGGGAGGGAACACCACAATCAAACGAAGGTCAGGCTCTAAAATGGGTCAAGCCTCGTGACCTGAAATCCTACCCAATGCCTGCCGCCGATGTGCCTTTAATCCCAATTTTAAGGGACTGGCTTTGACATTAAACCCACACTGTTTTCATTTTTAACAAAATTTGGTGAAAAAATTAATATTGTTGATGACATGCCACCTCATTATCGTAAACTAAAGCCATAGTGTATTTTCTGGGGAGGGAATTCATGCTGAAGACGATCGCAATGGGAAGCACAATTCTTGTGCAAGGCATCTACGTGAAAACTCTTCCAGATGGACGTATCACGGTCCGTGTGGATAACGCTCACTACTCTGGGATGCCTATTTCCCAAGCGGCCTAAGGTACTCGTACACGAATAGAAAAAGGGACAGTGTGTACTGTCCCTTTTTTATTTGCGCACTGCTTACATCGTGTAACGCCCCTATCGAAACCAAAACCAAAGTCACCGATACCCTGTCGCGTCACGCGCTGACGGGGTATCAGAGGTCATGTTTCCTAAGCCTGTTAGTCGAGAGAACGCGATATCTCTTCGCGTTCAAAGATCTCGATCACATCCTTGGCGCGGATGTCTTCGTAATTCTCGAACGCCATCCCACATTCTTGACCAGAAGGCACATCAGCAACTTCATCCTTGAAGCGCTTGAGCGTTTTCAGTGTGCCCTCGTGGATAACAACATTATCGCGCAGCAGACGCACACCAGCGGAACGGCGCGCTGTGCCTTCAGTAACCAAACAACCAGCAACCTTACCGACGTTGGACACCTTAAAGACCTCTTTGATCTCGGCATAGCCGATGAAGGTCTCGCGAATTTCATTGCTGAGAAGGCCAGAAGCAGCCGCTTTCACATCGTCCACAAGGTCGTAGATGACCGAATAGTACCGGATCTCAACGCCCTTTTGGTTCGCAGTGTTACGCGCGGATGCGTTGGCACGGACGTTGAAGCCCATGATTGGCGCATTGGACGCCTCAGCCAAACCCACGTCAGTTTCAGTGATGGCCCCAACACCCGAGTGCAGCACACGTACGCGCACCTCATCGTTGCCGATTTTCTCCATAGCTTGAACAATCGCTTCGGCAGAACCCTGCACGTCTGCTTTGACCAAAATAGGCAATTCGCTGACGTCTTCGTCTGCCTTAGCGTTCGCCATAAGCTGTTCGAGAGTTGTTGCCGCACCAGCAGCCGCGCGTTTGTCCTTGGCCGCTTTTTCGCGATATTCCGCGATTTCACGGGCCTGCGCTTCGGTTTCAGTCACGTTCAGCACGTCACCTGCGGCAGGTGTACCATTCAGGCCAAGCACTTCGACAGGCACAGATGGGCCGGCCTCTTTGACCCGCTCGCCCTTGTCGTTGATAAGCGCACGGACTTTACCGTATTGCTCACCCACAACAAAAATATCGCCCTGACGCAATGTACCATTCTGCACCAGAACTGTGGCAACAGGACCACGGCCCACGTCAAGCTGCGCCTCGATCACCGCGCCTTGTGCGGCACGATTCGGGTTGGCTTTCAGCTCTAGCAGTTCGGCTTGCAACGCAATCGCCTCGATCAACTCATCAAGGCCTTGGCCCGTCGCCGCAGATACTTCAACATCTTGCACCTCACCGGACATCTCTTCGACAATCACTTCGTGTTGCAGCAAGTCGGTGCGTACTTTGGTTGGGTTCGCTTCGTGTTTGTCGATCTTGTTGATCGCGACAATCATCGGCACTTCGGCGGCTTTCGCGTGTGCAATCGCCTCAACAGTTTGAGGCATAACAGCATCATCGGCAGCGACCACGAGAACGACAATGTCTGTCACCTGTGCCCCGCGCGACCGCATCGACGTAAACGCGGCGTGGCCGGGTGTATCAAGAAAACACAGAACAGAACCGTTCGACGCTTTGACCTGATAGGCTCCGATGTGTTGCGTGATCCCGCCAGCTTCGCCTGCAACAACTTTTGCCTTTCGGATCGCGTCCAAAAGCGAGGTTTTGCCGTGGTCGACGTGGCCCATGATTGTAACAACCGGAGGGCGTGTGATCAGATCTTTTTCATCGTCGATGATCTCTTTGATAACGTCTTCGACGTCGGCATCAGAGACACGTTGAACGGTATGGCCAAATTCTTCGATGATAAGTTCGGCAGTGTCAGCATCAATCGTTTCGTTCTGCGTGACCATCATGCCCATCTGCATCAGCGACTTAACAACGTCTCCGACGCGTTCAGACATACGGTTGGCCAACTCAGACACGACAATCGCTTCGGGCAACGCAACAGTGCGCATGACCTTTTCACGCTCAACAGTGCCACCCATTGCTTTTTGACGGGCGCGCTCCTGTTTGCGCTTCATTGCAGCCATAGAGCGCTGACGGCCACCTTCGCCGCCTGTCAGTGCTTGGTTCAGCGTTAGCTTGCCAGAGCGGCGGCTGTCATCGCCTTTATTATGGCGCGTGTTACGTTGATCCCGGTCGCGGTCTTGCTTCCGTGGCGCGGCAGTTGACGGCGCCTGACGCTGAGCGGGTTTGGCAGGTTCGTCACCAGAAGGCGCAGGTGCCGCAGCGGCGGCTTGAGCAGCAGCAGTTGCTTCAGCCAACTTACGGGCTTCTTCTTCTTCCTTGGCGCGCAAGTTGTCCTCGCGCTCTTTCTCTTCGCGCTCCTTGGCCTCCATCTCGGCGCGGCGGCGCTCGCGCTCTTCCTCACGGGCCTTGTCAGCAGCTTCGCGTGCTGCAGCTTCTTCAGCCTCGCGCGATTTTGCGGCCTGAACAGCCTTTAGGCGGCGGTCCATTTCGGCATCAGTAATACCAGCAGGGCGACGGCTTGGGTCGCCCACAGATGGACCGCTCGCAGCCGCAGGTTTAGCCGCCCCCGGTTTGGGTACGACGACCCGCTTGCGCTTGGTCTCGACGACGACATTCTTGGTCCGTCCATGGCTGAAACTTTGTTTCACATTGCCCGGACGCGCGCCGCTACGCAGACCCAGTGTCTTTTTTCCGTCAGTATCGCTCAAAGCTCGTCAATCCTTCCCAGCGGCCGATGCCACTGTATTTTCACGCACACCGCGTAAACGGTTGGCTTCCTCTACAACACGTTGCGTGAGTCCACCAGAGGCCAGAGCCCCATGTATTACAGTTTGGCGACCGAACGCCAAACCCAGCTCATCGGATGTCAGCCATCCGATATACGTTCCAAAATGCGGCGTGCTCAATTTGGTCTTACCTCGACCAGAGCCATCAACCGCTTGTATCAAAACCTGTGCTTCTTCCATCTGAAGCCAGCCTTTGACCTTTTCATACCCCGCCACAGCCTTGCCCGACTTACGCGACAGCGCAATCAAATCAACAACGCGGCGTGCCAATTGGCGCTCGACCTCGCCCAAAAGGTTATCGGGCACCTGCACAGGCATCTTGGCACCTCGTGCAAACAACTTCTTGGCCATTGCCGCGTCCAACGCGACTCGGTCCGCTGCCACATATATACCACGACCAGGCAATTTACCTGCGATATCAGGCACAATCTGTTTATCTGGCCCGACAACAAAGCGGATCAACCCATATTTAGGCTGAACCTCGCCCGTGGCAATACACTTGCGTTCTGGACCGTCTGACCGGTCTTTGGATGCGCCACCGCGACCCATGAGGATGCACCGAGGCCTGAGATCAGGCCTCGGCCTCCTCGGTCAGGTCACCGTCTTCTGTTTCTTCTGCTTCCGCTTCCAATTCAGCCGGATCAACCCAGCCCAACAGGATACGCGCGGTCATCACTAAGTGCTGTGCCTCTTCCAAAGACACATCAAAGATTTCCAAGACACCTTCGTCCTTGTGACGTTCGCCATCAACGGTCGTCCAACCACCGGCCAATTCCCAGTCAGCGCAGGTCGCAAAGTCTTCAAGCGTTTTAACGTCATCTTTGGCCAGCGCTTCAATCATTTGAGGTGTAAGACCGTCAAATTCTATGAGGCTGTCCTCTGCACCCAAGGCACGGGCATTTTCCAACGCAGCTTTTGAGGCAGCTTCAAGGACGTCGCGGGCACGCGCCTGCAACTCGGACGCCGTATCTTCGTCTACACCATCAATGACAAGCAGTTCGTCTTGTTCAACGTAAGCGACTTCTTCCAGATTAGTGAACCCTTCAGAGACCAAGAGCTGAGCAAAGAACTCATCCAAATCGAGGTTGTCCATGAACAGCTTGGTGCGGGTTTCGAATTCTGCCTGACGGCGCGCCGATTCATCGGCCTCAGTCATGATATCGATGTCGAGGCCTGTCAGTTGACTGGCCAAACGCACGTTTTGACCCCGACGGCCAATAGCGAGTGACAGCTGTTCCTCTGGGACCACCACTTCGATTTTGCCGGCTTCCTCGTCCAAAACCACCTTACTCACTTCAGCAGGCTGCAGGGCGTTCACAAGAAAAGTTGGCTGATCTTCATTCCATGGAATGATATCGATCTTTTCCCCCTGCAATTCGTTTACAACGGCCTGAACACGGGAACCACGCATACCGACGCAAGCCCCGACAGGGTCGATCGAACCGTCATAGGAAATCACAGCAATCTTTGCGCGCGAACCCGGGTCGCGAGCGACAGCTTTGATTTCGATGATGCCGTCATAGATTTCGGGCACTTCCATCTTGAACAATTCGGCCATGAATTCAGGCGCGGTACGGCTTAGGAAAATTTGCGGCCCACGCTGTTCGCGGCGCACATCTTTGATGTAGCAGCGGATGCGGTCGTTGGGACGGTAGGCTTCGCGGCCGATCTTTTCGTTACGACGCAATATTGCTTCGCCAGCGCCCACATCGACAATAACGTTGCCATATTCCTCGCGCTTAACCAGCGCGTTGATAATTGTACCTGCGCGATCCTTGAACTCTTCGAATTGACGGTCACGCTCAGCTTCACGCACCTTTTGCAGAATAACCTGCTTTGCAGATTGCGCGGCGATGCGGCCCATCTCAACTGGCGGCACTTCCTCGATCAATTGCTGGCCAACTTCAGGGGCTTCCATGTATTGCTTGGCCTGCTCAACAGTGAACTCGGCCTGATAATTTTCCAGAAGATCATCCTCAACCACAGTGCGGACACGGGTAAAAGTCGCGCGACCTGTTTTACGGTCGATGCTAACGCGAATGTCCATTTCTGCGCCATAGCGCGACTTGGCCGCGCGGGCGAGCGATTCTTCCATTGCCTCGATGACCAGACTGGGGTCGATCATCTTTTCGCGGGCTACGGCCTCGGCAGTTTGCAACAGCTCAAGCTGGTTTGCGGATGTAATGGCCATCAGGTGTTCTCCTCGGACTCTTCGGTCTGTATTTCGTCGAAATCAGTTTCTTTCAGCACGCCTGCCGCTTTGCGTTGGCGCAGCATTTCCTTGATCAGCTCGTCGGTCAACACCAGCTTTGCTTCATTCAGCCAGTCGAACTTGAGACCAATCGTGCCTTCTGCAACGTTGATCAACACTTCGTCCCCGTCGATCCCAGCCAACGTACCCTTAAATCGACGGCGACCATCGATCAGTTGGTCTGTTTCCAGCTTGGCTTCATAACCTTCGAACATGTCAAAGTCCTTCAGGCGGGTCAGAGGACGGTCGATGCCGGGGCTAGAAACTTCAAGTGTATAAGCATCCAAAATCGGATCTTCGACATCCAGCGTCGCACTGACTGCGGTGGAAATCTTGGCACAATCGTCGACCAATATTCCTCCATCATGGGTGTCAGCCATGATTTGCAGTGTCGATTCTTCTTTGCCGCTCATAAGGCGCAGACGCACCAACTCATAGCCCAAATCCTCAATCACTGGCGTGATGATCTCGGCCAGTCGGCGGTCAATGGCGGCTTTAGCGATCAGATCGTTTGACATGAATCCTACATTTGATTTGGGCACAAAAAAACGGGCGCGCGGCCCGTTGATCGTTCTCGGTGGAGCGTCAGGTTTGGACCCTAGCGCGCCGCTGTTGCAGGGCGTATACGGAAGCTTGCCTGAGTCTGCAAGGGCCGTCAGCCCATCCACCACCGTTCTGCCATTCGCAGGTTGTCGAGCGGCCAAGTTTTGCCAATTGCATGAGGGACCGCAATCGACGTCGCAGCGATATGTGTCGTGGTGGCATCACCCGGCAGACTTTGGAAATCGCGAGGATCAGCATAGGTGTCTAGTTCTGAGATGTCGGCAACATCCACCAACCCGTCACGCAACGCTTCGGCGCGGATCGTATCAGCACTGAAGTGAACGAATTCAACACTATCGAACCACCCTGCGCGTTCTTTCCAATGATCCTGGACCCGCGTGGCGATAAAGTGGCGGCCCTTATCCAGCTTCTGCGTCGTATAAAGGCCACTACCCGCCCCCGTCACCGACCGGATTTCATAGCCGGGGTGAGCTAAAAGATAGGGTAAATTAGGGTTCGGTCCTTCCAAAATTATTTCGATGCTATGCGTGTCGACAGCATGAATGTCCATTGGCAAACCAAGCGTATCAACTGCATCAAAGTCCGAACCATCATGGAACATGACTCCTTCTCGGAGTGTGAACCTCCAGCGCTGCGCGCTGTCGTCCGACACCCAATCCGTCGCCAGCGACCCGCGCAAAGTACCATCGGCTGCAACTTCGGTTAGGTTGTCGCAAATGGTGGCGTCCACAGCCTGATCAAACAACGTCGCTGACAAAGCCGCGCGCAAACGTCCGCCACGTCGCGGGGCGGCCGACACACCAGTCGCAGCCAATAGCGCCGCTGTGGCACCAGATGCAAAAAGAGCGCGACGGTCAATCCGGGTCATTTGCCAGCGATCCTATCCATTATGCGCACCAATTCCGCTGTAATGCCGGGTTCGGACAAGGCGTGACCAGCATTTCGAATCATTTTCAATTCGGCGGCTGGCCACGCTTCGGCCAACGCATAAGCGCTTTCCGGCGGGCAGATCATATCATAGCGACCTTGGACGATAGTGCCAGGAATGTGTTTTATCCGCCCAGCATGCGCGATGATCTGGCCGTCAAATTCCAGAAACCCAGCATTGGTGAAGTAGTGGTTTTCAAGACGTGCAAAAGCACGCGCATAGTCGCCCGGCGCCTCACCGCCCGCACCCACAGAATGGATGGACGCAAGCGCATTCTCCCACGAACTCCATGCGCGCGCAAAACGGGTTTCCAACGCAACATCGCCGGAAAACAACCGACGATGATACGCACCGATCAAATCGCCACGTTCGTCTTCGGGCACGAGGGCTTCAAAGCGGGCCCACACCTCGGGCCAGAACCGACCTGCGCCGCCGCCATAGAACCAATCTAACTCGCGTTGGGTCATCAAGAAGACACCGCGCAACACAAGATTGCGCACACGTTCGGGATGCGCCTGTGCATAGATCAAAGCAAGTGTGGCACCCCAACTGCCGCCAAACACGATCCAAGCGTCCACATTAAGGGTGCGACGGATCGTCTCCATATCGTCGACCAGATGCCACGTGGTGTTATTCGTCACCGACGCATGGGGGCGCGAGCGTCCACAACCGCGCTGATCGAAAAGGATGATTCGGTAAAGGTCTGGGTCAAAATAGCGCCGCATGGCAGGGCTACAGCCGCCTCCGGGGCCACCGTGGCAAATTACCACGGGGATACCAGAAGGGTTGCCACACTGCTCCACATAGACACGATGGCCTTGCCCTACGTCCAACATTCGCTGGTCGTAAGGGTCACTTGGTGGGTACAGATATTGCACCGCGCGCTTTTGGTCGCTGTGTTTGTCCATTACTGACCTACTTAGAACGTCAGACGCACATGAGCATACGGAGACGAAAATGCAAACGCATCAAACCACCGTTGACCCCGCGGAAATAGCAAAATTTGAAGCAATGGCAGCTGAATGGTGGGACCCGAATGGAAAATTCAAGCCACTGCACATGCTGAACCCCTGTCGGCTGGATTATATCACTTCACAGATCGCCGCCGAATTTGACCGCGATTTGACCAGCGCAAACGCGTTTGAAGGTTTGCGAATCTTAGACATCGGCTGCGGTGGCGGGCTGCTCTCTGAACCCATGGCCCGGCTTGGCGCCGATGTCGTGGGGGCAGATGCCGCTGAACGGAATATTCCAGTGGCTCAGGTTCATGCCCAGCAATCCGGCCTTACTATCGATTACCGTTTCACCACGGCCGAAGATATGGCAGCGGCAGGTGAACAATTCGATGTGGTGTTGAACATGGAAGTTGTCGAACACGTCGCCGATCCACTCGGCTATTTGACGGCGTGCCAAGAGTTGTTGAAACCCGGCGGGTTACACATCTGTTCAACTATAAACCGCAATCCAAAGTCCTTCATGGTGGCTATTGTCGGCGCCGAACACGTGATGCGCTGGCTGCCCAAGGGCACGCACGAATGGTCGAAATTCATAACCCCAGACGAATTGTTCGATCTGCTGCGCAATGCGGGCCTTGATCCAGTGGACCGAAAAGGATTCGTATTCAATCCACTGACATGGGAATGGAAATTGTCTGATCGCGATCTAAGCGTGAATTACGTAACGGCCAGCCTTAAGCCGCGCGCCTAGTCCACCTTGCCCTTATCGGACATGCGCAGGCGCAACTGACGCAGAATGGGAAGAGTTTCGCGCACGCGGTCCTCGCCCAGCGAATCGATGACTTCGGATATCATCGGAGCAATGGCACTAAGCGCCTGATCGCGAGCCCCGCGCCCAGATGGGCTGATCGCGACCATTTTACGGCGTGCGTCATCCCAATCCGGGCGAATATGTACATGTCCCGCCCATTCCAACCGATTAAGTGTGTTGGTCATGGCACCCCGTGTCACATTGAATGTCTCGGCCAGTTGGGCCGGGCTGCGTTCGCTGTCGTGCCAGGCTAGATGATTCAAAACAGAGAAATGCGAGATTTCCATACCCTTGGGCAAAACACGACCCAATCGGTAACGGACCATCTGATCCGCCGCCAGCACTTCGCTAAACAGCGAAATAGCCAGTGCGTTCTTTTCTGTGCTCATGCATCCCTAGGGGCCATCAAAGGGGCGCGCGTTCTCCCGTGAAGGGATGCGGCGGCGCGCCTCTGCCACCTTATTCAATTCCATTTCGAACACATAAACGCCGGGTGACACCCCTGCGTCAAGGACGACTTCACCCCAAGGATCGACGGCAAGACTATGACCGTAAGTGCTGCGCGACTTGCCGGAACTGCTGGAATGTACCCCAGTTTGGGCCGGTGCAAGGACCCACGCGCCTGCTTCAATTGCGCGGGCGCGCAACAGACTGTGCCAATGTGCCTCGCCAGTTATTGGCGAAAATGCAGACGGGTAAGTCAAGATATGCGCCCCCGAACTGACCAGCGCGTCCGAAAGTTTCGGAAAGCGCACATCATAACAGATCGCCATACCAATGGGCGCAAAACCAGTCTGTACCAAAACGGCATTTGTACCCGGACGATAACCCGAAGACTCGGCATAGCTCTCGGTTTCCGAGATCGCGACGTCGAACATATGGATTTTGTCATAGCGAGCCAAAATGCCGCCATCTGGTCCAATTAGGAATGACCGATTTGCAAAACGCCCCTGCGCATCATCAGTTTTCAACGCAAGTGAGCCGATGAGAATATGGATGCCAAGCTCTGCTGCGGCATCGCGCAAAGTGGCAAGTGTTTGGTCGTCACCCTCATGTGTCAGCACTTGCGCCTGATGAGCGCGACTGGTGCTAACGCAATTGGTCACCTCGGGGGTGAGGACAAACTCTGCCCCCTGTTCAACAGCCTGCCGCACCATCGCAACTGTCCGAGGCAGATTTTCTGCCGGATCATCGCTGACATTTAGTTGCAGCAGGGCTGTCTTCACTTAGGCCGCCAGCAATTTGTCCAGTTTACCGGCGCGTTCTAGCGCATAAAGATCATCGCATCCACCAACATGCGTGTCGCCAATGAAAATCTGCGGCACAGTACGACCACCATTCGCACGCTTAATCATCTCGGCCTTACGACCGGGCTGCGCCAATACGTTCACTTCGGAGAATTTTGCGCCCTTTTCTTTCAGCAAGCGTTTCGCTGAATGACAGAAGCCACAAAGAGGAGACGTATAAATTTCAATCGGTTTCATAGTGCTTGTCCTTTGACACGAGCGTCGTTCGACACAAACTTAGGTGTCTTTAACAACCCGCGCCAGTACCGACACGCACACTTGATGTGCACCCGAGGCAGAACAAGCCCGAGCACAAGCGGCCAAAGTTGCACCTGTGGTCATCACATCATCCACCAACAACACTGATCGACCGACCAATTTATGCTTGCGCCGCGCATTCACTCGGATCGCGCCATCAAGCATGTCTGCCCTCTCTTTCCGGGTTTTTCCATCAAGGGACAAAGTGCGTTTTGGTCGTTCCAACAAATCAGCACACCAGTCGCATCCCGTCATTTCCGACAAGTGTTTGGCAATCAATGCTGATTGATTATAGCGGCGCTTGGCCAAGCGCAGCCAATGCAGCGGAACTGGGGCGATCAAAGTCTTGTCCGAGATCAGTGATCGGACTGACGTGTGCATCCACCCGGCGGCAGGGCGCGCGATTTCCTGTCTGTCGCCATGTTTGAGCTGAAGGATCAACTTGCGCCCCATTCCGCTATAGAGCATTGCCGCACGTCCGTACGCCCACGGCTTCGGGTCGCGGAGGCAGCCGTCGCAATGTGCCACGTCATCCGTCGTCGCACCCGGCAACGGTATGCCGCAACTGTCACAAGACGCGCCACCAACAAACGCAGCTTGACCCCAGCAACTACCACAAAGGCCAAAATCACTGTCTACTGTTTCTCCACACCCCAGACAGCGTGGGGGGTAGATGGCCGCAAGAGTCGACTGTAAGAGACCCATAACTTTCCTGTCCGTAGAACTTATGACCCAGAATCCGCCCTTAACCGATCTGCTTGCCTTAGCGCGCAACCGAGCCCGCGCACAGGAAGATGCGTTGTTCCTGCAAGAGATCGCACGAGATGAAATCCACGATCGCATTGCGATGGTTAACAGAACCTTTCGCGCGCCAGGAATTGTTGCCGCTTTTCCTCAGCTCTGGAACGGACAGTTGGAAAATGCACAGATCGTGAGAGAGGCCGACGTGATCCCACTGCCCGTGGGCGAACACGATGTAGTGATCCACAGCATGGGTCTGCACTGGTCGAACGACCCGGTCGGACAGCTGATCCAATGTCGGCGCGCCTTAAGTCCGGATGGGATGTTGCTGGCTGTATCTTTGGGAGGGCAATCTCTGCACGAATTGCGCAGCGTACTGGCCGAGGCTGAAGTCGCCGTCAGTGGTGGCTTGTCGCCACGCGTCGCCCCGATGGGCGAAGTCCGAGATCTAGGAGCGTTGCTCCAACGGGCAGGACTTGCCTTGCCGGTAGCAGATTCGGTTGTTTTGACAGTACGTTATCAGTCTATGTGGCATTTGATGCACGATTTGCGAG
>CAZJAW010000021.1:0-12983 GCA_964544035.1 uncultured Rhodobacterales bacterium | reverse complement strand
CAAGAAGGGCAAGCCCATCCGCAAACGGTACAGGCCAAGCAATGCGCTGGGCAGAGCTGTCAGGCACAAGTGCGAGGTGGCGGGGTGGTGCCATGATGACCTCGGCCGCGTTCAGGGCGGCTTGACTTGCGCCGTTTAGCCCGGCAACTCCGTCCTCACCTATGCCGATGATGGTCAACCAAGGGGTATCAGACATGGCAGTGAACCTTCTGATCCTTGGAGGCACTACCGAGGCGACTGCTTTGGGCGCAGCTGTGGCTACGGCGGGGTTCAAGGGCACCGTCAGTTTTGCAGGTCGTGTCGCGCGGCCCAAGCGACAGCCCTTGCCTCAGCGTGTCGGTGGCTTTGGTGGGGTTGAGGGGCTGCGGGCCTATTTGCGCGATCATCGCGTGACCCATGTGGTGGACGCGACCCATCCGTTTGCAGCGCAGATGAGCCGTAACGCGATTGCGGCCTGTGCTGGGGAAAACGTGCCGTTGATCGCTTTGACCCGCGCGCCTTGGGTGGCGCAACCGGGTGACAGCTGGACCCATGTCGCTGATGTTGCGGGTGCCGTGGCGGCGCTGGATCACCGGGCCGCACGTGTGATGTTGGCCGTTGGGCGCATGCATCTTGAAGACTTCGCGCCTAATCCGCAGCATTTCTATCTGTTGCGTTTGGTTGATCGGCCAAGCCACGCGATGCCCTTTCCGGACCATCATGTGCTGGTGTCGCGCGGGCCATTCACTGCGCAAGATGATCTGGCCTTGATGCGGGATCATCGCATTGACCTTGTTGTTTCTAAAAATGCGGGTGGCACAGGCGCTTATGCCAAGATCGAGGCCGCGCGTACCCTGCAATTGCCCGTCATTATGATTGATCGCCCGGCCATTCCAAACCGGACAGAGGCCTATCGCGTCGAGGATGTTATGGCGTGGCTTTCTCATGGTGCGGACCGCGGAGTATAGACGATCGGTGCCGCCCCGGTTTCGATGATCTTTGTTAGGCTTGAGCCGACAATCACCATCGTGCGCATGTCTGCCATTTCGGGTTTGGTGTCTTGCAAGGGGACGACGTTGATCTCTTCGTCGGGTGTCGATACGGCGCGCGCAAAAATCACTGGACGGTTGTCGCGGCAAGCGTCCTTCAACACGTCAAGCGTGCGCACAAACCCTTCGGGGCGGGATTTTGAACGTGGATTGTAAAAGGCCATGGCAAAATCTGCCTGAACGGCAAGGCGCAGGCGGGTTTCGATCACAGACCATGGTTTTAAATTGTCGCTTAGGTTAATTGCGCAGAAGTCATGGCCCAACGGTGCACCCGCGCGCGCGGCTGCGGCCAGCATAGCTGTGATGCCGGGCAATACACGGATATCGAGGCTGCGCCATGCGGGCGGTCCGGCCTCAACCGCTTCGAAAACGGCGGCAGCCATCGCAAAAACGCCCGGATCGCCCGATGACACGACAACCACATGCTGTCCTGCGCCGGCCATTTCCAGCGCGTGCCGCGAACGGTCGAGTTCGACGCGATTATCTGACGGATGTAGCGTCAAGCCGGGCCGTTTGGCCACGCGCGCGACATAAGGGATATAGCCGACGACGTCCGTCGCGCGCGCAAGGGCTGCGGTGACTTCAGGTGTAACGAGCGCCTCATCTCCCGGACCGAGCCCTGCGATGACCAATGAGCCACTCATGGTCTGCGCCCTTGTCCGTGCACAACAATGATCGAGAAGTAGGGAGTGACCTTTCCCTCAGCGTCCGACAGCTTTTGCACCGTTTGGTTCGGCATGGTTGCGTATTCGACGAGCCATGCGGCCTCGTATCGTCCAGCCTTGCGCAACGCTTTGCGGATTTTGTCGATGTTGCGCCCGATCTTCATGATCACCAACGCGTCGGCGTTGGTCATATTGTGTGAAAGGGTGTCTTCGTCCAGCGTCCCCATCAGCACTGTCAAAATGTCATCGCCCCAAGTGATCGGCGCGCCCGTTGCCGTCCAAGCCCCCGACATGCCGGTGATCGCGGGGACGACCTGCACAGGAATGTCATCCTTGAGACGCGTGTATAGGTGCATGAAGGAACCGTAGAAAAACGGGTCCCCCTCGCACAGCACAACCACATCATGGCCTGCATCTGTCAGGGTCCGAAGCCGAGTTGTGCAGTCTGAATAGAAGGCGGAAAGTGCTTCGTTGTAGGCCGGATCCGATAGTGGGATTTCGGTCGTGACCGGGTATTCCATCGCGAGTTCAGCGGCGCCCTCGGGCAACAGACCCTTTGCCAAGGTGCGCGCTTGACCGGGGCGGCCTGCCTTGCGGAAATAAGCCACGTGGCGTGCGTTGCGCACCAATCGGTCGGCGCGCACACTCAGAAGGTCGGGATCGCCGGGGCCAAGACCAACGCCGTAAACAGTGCCGGGTGTGACGGGGGTATTCATTCCTTGCGGCTCGCGATGGCGTTGACGGCGGCGACGGTGATGGCGCTGCCGCCCAAACGACCCTCAACGATGCAGCACGGCACGGGCTGATCTGCCCACAGGGCGTCCTTGCTTTCGACCGCGCCAACAAAGCCGACGGGACAGCCGATGATGGCCGCTGGGCGTGGGCAGTCTGGGTCTTGCAGCATGTTCAGTAGATGAAACAGGGCCGTCGGTGCATTGCCGATGGCGACAACTGCGCCCTTTAGGTGTGGCCGCCAAAGTTCAAGCGCCGCAGCCGAGCGTGTGTTGCCCATTTGGGCCGCCAAGGGACGCACGGCTTCATCATGTAGAGTGCAGATTACGGCATTGTCGGCGGGCAGTCGGGGGCGGGTGATACCCTCGCTCACCATACGCGCGTCGCACAAAATAGGCGCTCCGTTTTCCAGTGCCTCGCGGGCAGTAGGGACAAAGCCGGGCGAGAACTGGCAGTGCTTTTCAAGTCCAACCATCCCTGCTGCGTGGATCATACGCACAGCGACTTGTTCTTCGTCTTTGTCAAAGCGGGCAAGGTCGGCTTCGGCCCGGATGGTAGCGAAGGATTGCAGGTAAATGGCCGCGCCATCCGTTTGGTATTCATAGGGCATCTGGTTGGGCCTTGAGATCTGTGGCGGAAAGCCCGCGTTGGCTGGGCTGATCCCATGGATGGCCCCGTTTCACAAGGTCATACGTGCCGTTCTGTCCCACCAGCGTGGTGTCTGTCGGGCTGGGGTGTGCGCACCCTTTTGCGCAACCCGAGACATGCAAATCACGGTAAAGCGGCGCAAGCGTGCGGGCCAATGTGCGGGTGTCGACGGTCGCCGCTGCACAGGCAGGCGCGCCGGGGCAGGCATGCGTGGTCAGCAATGGGTCTTTGGGTGTTATGATAAAGCTGTGGGCGTCCGTGACTGTTGCGTTTTCAAGAATGAACAGTCGCCATGGGGTGACGCGCAGCGCGGTGGCATCGCTGTCGTTGATGAGGGTGGTTAGGGTGCCTGCATCCAAAGCGCCAAAGGCTACACCAAGTGTTGCCGCGCTGTGTGTGATGCCCGGTGTCAAACGTCCAATTGGTGCGGCAGGTAGGGCTGACATCCAATCTGCATCTGGCGTATGCATTGCAACATGACCTGCCATGCGGCGCGCCCCGCTTTCGGTGTCAACAAACCACTGCGCCATTTCGCACAGAGCATCAATGGCAGTGGCTTCGTCAATCAATCGCCCGCGGCTGAGCCCATCAAGGCGCAGCATAAGCGCGCCATCAGCGGTGCGCTCAAAACGGAAATCGGCGGAGGTTTGGGACAAGATCGGCGCTGGGCCTGCGTCAATGGCAATGCCCATTTTTGCAGGCAGGTCTGGCAGTTCGTTGAGGCGTGCGCACAGAGCGTCATGCAGGCGGTTGCTGAGGTCATCGGGTTGCCAAAGTGGGGTGACAACAATGTTACGTCGTGCTTCGCACTCAGGTGTGTCGTCGAGCAGGCCAAGTGCGTGCAGATCGGACAAAACCGCATCATGTCGCGCCTCTTTGATGCCGCGTATTTGCAGGTTTGCGCGGCTGGTAAGGTCGATGATCCTGTTGCCCTCCGCTTGTGCGATAGCACAAAGCCCAAGGGTCTGCTGCGCCGTCAATCGCCCCAGACGCGGGCGTATACGCACAATCAAACCATCCCCGGACAGCATCGGGCGATAAGCACCAGGGCACCAACCTTTGATCTGGTTTTGCCCGCTCATTGTGCGGCCTCCAGCGATGCACGGATCGAGTTGCGGCGCGTTTGCCAAAGGCCTGCAGCATCAAGGGCCGCAAACTGGTCAAGCATCGCCTGATAGGCGCCGGGATTGGCATCTTTCAGAAAGGCGCTGACGTGTGGATCACCCAGAGTAGCCTCGTGATAGGCGTCAAACAGATGCGGTCGCACGACGCCTGCCAGATGCGCGAATGCGGCCATATGATCCAGCGTGGCCGCGATTTCGGCGCCGCCGCGAAAGCCGTGGCGCATCATGCCAGAAAGCCAGCCGGGTTGCGTGGCGCGGGCTTGAACGACGCGTGCGATTTCTTCGGGCAGCGCGCGGGCGCGTGGGCGGTCAGGATCGGTGGAATCAAGATGGTAGAGGGCCGCATTACCCCCCGTGATGGCTTGAGCCGCGGCAAATCCTGCCTCGTGGGCCGCATAATCAGAGGCAAGCAAAATGTCCGTTTCGGGCAGGTCCTGCAAGTGCACAAAACTGTCAGCGGCGGCGACACGTTCGCGGATGCCATCGGCGTCTTTGGTCGCTTCGACGCCATCAAGCGCATAGGCGCTGGCCGCCAGCCATGCTTGCCCTGCAGCGGCGCGGCTTTCTTTGGTAAAGGTTTCAAGGTCTGCACCCATGCCAAGGCCAAAGCTGCCCGGCGCGGGGCCGTAGACGCGGGGTGTGACTGCCTTCCCTGCGTAAGGATTCCAGTCGGGCGCTTCGTCACGTAAACTAACGGCGCGGACCGCTTGTGCAAACAGTGCCGAAAGTGTGGGGAAAACATCGCGAAACAGGCCCGAGACACGCAGTGTTACATCCAGCCGAGGGCGATCTAAGTCGGTGATTGGCAGCACTTCGATGCCGGAAACACGCTCGGATCCCTTGTCCCAGACTGGGCGGACACCAAGCAGATGCAGCGCCATGGCAAATTCCTCGCCCGCGGTGCGCATGGTGGCGGATCCCCACAGATCGACAATCAATCCGCGTGGCCAGTCGCCATGGTCTTGCAGGTGGCGGCGCACCAGTTCTTCGGCCAGCTTGACCCCTTGGGCATATGCGGCGCGGGTGGGCACGCCGCGCGGATCGGTGGTGAACAAATTGCGCCCCGTGGGCAGCACATCAGTACGCCCGCGATAAGGTGAACCAGACGGGCCACCCGCGATCCGTTTGCCGTTAAGCGCATCCAGCAACGATTGACGTTCGCCTGCGATGCTCGAGACGTCGTAAGGTGCATCATTGGATGCACCACGCCCCCAGACATGCAGCCCGTCGCCATATTGGCTTTCCTTGATATCACAGACAAAACGGTCGATGCGGGTGATGGCTTCGGCTGTGGATGTCGCGCGGGCAAGTCCCAGATCATCCTCGACCCCAAGTGCCTGAGCCTCGGTGCGAATGTCGTCTTGCAGCCTGTCGCGGCGTTTCGGATCAAGCCCATCCGCGTTGGAAAACTCGTCCAGTAGCGTTTCAAGACGCACAAGGCGGTCGGGCGTGTCAGATGCCTTCATCGGTGGCGGTAAGTGGCCAATGGTCATGGCACCGATGCGCCGCTTGGCTTGCGCAGCCTCACCGGGGTCGTTGACGATGAAGGGATAAAGGACGGGCATCGCGCCCACCAGTGCTTCGGGCCAGCAACCGTCGGACAAAGCGACAGATTTGCCGGGCAGCCATTCCAACGTGCCGTGCGCGCCGATGTGGATCAGGGCTTGGGTCTGAGTGCGCAGCCAAAGGTAAAAGGCGACATAGCCATGGCGCGGTGTGCGGGCAAGGTCGTGGTAGTCGTCGTCGCGCGTTTCGGGCGTGCCGCGTTCAGGTTGCAGCGCGATGGTGACGTTGCCCCGCTGTACCGCAGGGAAATGGAATTTACCGTCTTGCGTCTCTGTTTCAGGATCGCCCCAAGCGGTGGCAAGGTCGTTTTGAAGCGACTGTGGCAGCTTGGCGAGAGCGGCTCGGTAGTCCGCCATCGGCCAAGCGATTGTGTGCGTGCTGAGAGCCTCAGCGAGGGGTAAGGACGCCGCGTTGACCGTGTGATCGCCGTCTTTAAGATCGTCCAAAATTGCCTCGGCCGAGGCAAGCGCGTCCAGACCCACGGCGTGCGCCATGTTCCAGTCTTTGCCGGGATATGTGCTGAGAACAAGAGCAAGCTTACGCTCAGCAGCGGGGGTTTTGGCAAGGGTCGTCCATGCCTTCACCTTATCGGCGACAGCTTGTGTGCGCTTGACGTCCGCTTTGTGCGCATAGCGCGAAAACTCTAGATTGTTGTCACGTGGTTGGGGTTCTTTGAACGATGAAACGCCTGCGAACAGCCGTCCGTCCACCTCTGGCAGAACGACGTGCATGGCAAGGTCGGCAGGTGACAGGCCACGCTCGGCTTCGGCCCACATTTCGCGAGTCGAGGTGGCGAGGGCCACTTGAAAAACGGGGGCATTGGCGGCGTCCAGCGGCGAAGTGCCGTCTTTGCCCTTGCCGGAAAACGCTGTTGCGTTGACGATAGCGGCAGGGGACAGATGTGCAATCTGGCGGGACATCCAAGCGCTGGCATCGGGGGCCTTGAGGGACGGGGCAAACAGGCCCAATACGCGAAAGCCACGGGCGCGCAAAGCCTCAAACTGTGCTTTAATTGGCGAAAGGTCAGCGGCAGCAAGGTAGGCGCGATAAAACGTGACAATCACAAGCGGCTTGGGGTCAGAGGCGACCAGCATTGGGCAACTGACGCCATGTTCAGGCGTCCATGCGCCCACAATTGGCAGTGCCTTTGCCCCCGCAACCGGCCCGGCATAAAGGCCCGAGGCCAATGCCAGTTGTGCCAGTGCCGCTTGGGCGGCCACTTCACCCCCAGTGTCGCACAGATGCGCCAGTCGGCGCAGGGTAGATACCGGCAACGTCGACATCTCATCCAATCGCGTATCCACACGCCCGTCTGCAGGGAGCACGGCCAAAGCAATGCCCTTGGCCTGCGCCAGCGCGAACACTTGCTGCAATCCATAGGCCCAATACGGCACCCCGCCGATCAGACGGATCAGGATGCCCTTGGCCCCCGCCAAAGTCTGTTCCACATAGGTATCAACCGAAAGCGGGTGTTTCAGCCCGACCAGATTAGCCAGCCGTAAGGTGGGCATTTTGCCCACCCCGCCGCCACGATGCCAGCCTGCACCAAAGGCCCCAAGGTCACTGTCCGAGAACGACAACACCACCAGATCGGCGGGCGTCTGGCCCAAATCCGTCGGGGTCTCGGTCTCTTCAAGGCCATGGCTTTCGCGAAAGACGACGTGCATGGGAAGTCTTCCAGGTTACTCAGCGGCTTGGCTGACCGGCACCAGTGCGGCGCGGATCGCTTCGCTGTTCACATCGTCATGTTCAGCAATCACAACCAAACGGCCCTGACGGGGCTCGTTCGGACCCCAAGGGCGGTCAAACTGATGACGCACGCGGGCACCGACAGCTTGCACCAACAAGCGCATGGGCTTGCCCATAACAGCTGCATAGCCTTTGACGCGCAGGATGTTTTGCGCTTTCGCCATGGCCTCAATCCGGGCGACCAATTCGGCGGGGTCACTGATTTCTGGAATGTCGATGATGACGCTTTCAAAGTCGTCATGCTCGTGGTCGTGGTGCCCATCGTGATGGGAGGGGCGGGCGTCCATGTCGTCTTCGGCGGCGGCCTCTAGCCCAAGGATGATGCGCGGATCAACAGCGCCTTCGGCCACTTCGACAACAGGCAGGGGACGCGGTGTCTCGGCGGCGATAATTTCTTTGGCTTTGGCAATACCTTCGGGGCCAGCAAGGTCGGGCTTGGTCAGCAAGATAATATCGGCGCAACTGATCTGATCCTCGAACACCTCGGACAACGGCGTTTCGTGATCAAGGCTGTCATCGGCCAAGCGCTGGGCGTCGACGCGGGCCACGTCTGGGGCAAACCGACCAGCGGCCACAGCTTCGGCGTCGGCCAGCGCGATCACACCGTCCACAGTGATACGCGAGCGGATATCGGGCCAGTCAAACGCCTTGAGCAGCGGTTTGGGAAGGGCCAAACCCGAGGTTTCAATCAGGATGTGTTCGGGCTGCGGATCGATGGCCATCAGCGCCTCGATCGTAGGGATGAAGTCATCAGCCACAGTGCAGCAGATGCAACCATTGGCCAATTCCATGATGTTTTCCGCCGGGCAATCCGGAATGGCGCAGGATTTTAGGATCTCGCCATCGACACCCACGTCACCAAATTCGTTGACGATGACGGCCAAACGCTTGCCTTGCGGATTTTGCATCAGGTGACGCACAAGCGTTGTCTTGCCCGAGCCCAAAAAGCCGGTGATCACAGTGACGGGGATTTTATTGAGGTTAGCCATGTTTAAAACTCCTGCGGGGGGATGCGAGCGATGCAGTTTTTGCGAAAATGATCCGAACGTTCGCGCCACGGCACAAGGCCATCGGTGGTGGCGGCGTATTTGGTGATGCCATCAACGACCAATTCGGCGTCGCGGCCTTCCATGAAATTGCCATAGACATAGGTCCAGCGTTTTTCCCCGCCGCGCACGGCGACCGAACAACCAGAAGAGCAATTGGACAGGCACTCAACTGCCTTGAGGGTTACATTTGCAGGCATCTCGTGCTTGGCAATCTCGGCATGCAGCGCGGCACCGGGGCGCACGCCATTTTCCGGCGCTTCGGTTTCGCGCAGACACTTCACGCAAACCAAAACTTCTACAGGGGGCAAATCGCTCATCTTCTATCCCAATGGCTTGAGGCAGCAGGATGGCGGGCGGCATTTGTGCCAAAACGACCCGACACCCGGAACACCCCGTCCGGTTTCGTCATATCTCTCTCGCTGGCAGGTCTCCCGGCTTGCGGATATCAGGTTTCCCTGGCGGTGGCCCTGCCTTCCCGGCGTATGCCAGTGGCTGTGGGCAACCTTCTCCGGTCACGGTCGCGGGGGCGGCTGCGTTTGGACGCTAAGGTCCGCGGCATTCCCTTTTCACCCAAAGCATGCACTTTGGGCACCAACTTTGTCGTAGTGCGCTTGAGGGGGCGATGAGTCAAGAGCGAACGATGATGCAACGATGCTGCAACTTGTTCAAAGCAGGAGGTCGGAAGGGGTAGGCAAAACCGAATGCCGCGTAACTTGATCACATTGAAGCATGGAGCAGTGCGCCCGCCCAAACCCATGTGCCGTTTGACGACACAAAGGCCAATATCGACGCTGCCCTTGCGCGAAACTGGCAGGGTTTTCATTTCACTGGCAACAAGCGCGACGCTTTGCCCGCGTTTCTGGATCGGCTGACTTAAGCTCGCGAAGGCCTCTGGTCTCTGCGCGCAAATGATGGCACCAAAGCGCGCGATATGAAGGAGAGCGCCATGGACGACGTCACCGCACGCCACAATGCCAAGATGAAAAAGATCAAGGCCGCCCGCGACAAGATGATGGCGACCAAGACCGAGAAAAAAGGTCTGATCATGGTGCATACGGGGCCGGGCAAGGGTAAGTCTTCGTCTGGTTTTGGAATGATCATGCGCTGTATTTCGCACGGCATCCCCTGTTCTGTGGTGCAGTTCATCAAAGGCAATTGGGATACGGGCGAAAAAACGTTCCTGCGGGATCGTTTTGCAGATGAGTGCCGGTTTTTCGTGTCTGGCGAAGGTTTTACATGGGAAACTCAAGATCGCGAACGTGATATTGCCGCTGCCAAAAAAGGCTGGGAGATCGCCAAGGAACAGATTCTGGACGAAGAGATTGAATTTGTATTGCTGGACGAAATCAACATCGCGCTGCGTTATGATTATCTGGACATCGACGAGGTGGTTGATTTCCTGCTGGAGAAAAAGCCCGAGATGACCCACGTGGTGCTGACAGGTCGCAACGCCAAGCCCGAGTTGATTGAGGCGGCAGATTTGGTGACCGAGATGACGTTGGTGAAGCACCCATTCAAAGATTTAGGTGTTAAGGCGCAAAAGGGTGTGGAGTTTTAATCCGGGCGCGGGACGCCTGCGCCCTATGGGTCGGTTCAGATGATTGTAGGCCATTTGCCAGCGGGGTATTTGGCGGCTTGCGCGCTGGAACGTGGTTTCGCGCATGACCGAGTGTTGTGGTGGGCGTTGGTCGCAGGCTCCATCGCGCCAGACTTTGACATGCTTTGGTTTCTTTTTGTGGATCATGGGGCCGTGCACCATCACAGCTACCTAACGCATGATCCTGCTGTCTGGATTGCTCTGGTTCTGGTTGGTCTGACGTTTGGCAGACGTGCTTTAATTGGGCTGGGGTTGGGGGGTGTGTTGCATTTGGCTTTGGACAGCTTCGTGGGTGCAGTCACTTGGGGCTATGGTGATTGGTCGTGGCAAGCACCATTGATCGAAGTCTCTGCGACGCAAAGCCATTGGGTGCTTTCCTTTCTGCTTCATTGGACATTTGCGATAGAATTGGTCGTCTGTTTTGCAGCGGTCATAGTGTTCTGGCGACGTAGGGGGCAGGTTTGACCAAATCCCTCATGATCCAAGGCACAGGCTCGAATGTGGGCAAGTCCATGTTGGTGGCTGGCCTATGCCGCGCGGCGGTGCGGCGGGGGCTTTCGGTGGCGCCTTTTAAGCCGCAGAATATGTCTAACAATGCGGCTGTGACGGTCGATGGAGGCGAGATTGGTCGCGCACAAGCGTTGCAGGCCTTGGCCTGTGGGCTGGATGCGCATACGGATATGAACCCTGTGTTGCTAAAGCCTGAAACCGATGTCGGCTCTCAGGTCGTGGTGCAGGGCAAGCGGGTGGCGACGGTGAAGGCGCGCGATTATGCCGCGATGAAGCCTTCCCTGATGGCTTCTGTTCTGGACAGCTTTAACCGGCTGAAATCGCAATACGATCTGGTGTTTGTTGAAGGGGCCGGCAGCCCGGCTGAAGTTAACTTGCGCCCCGATGACATCGCAAATATGGGCTTTGCCCGTGCGGCAGATGTGCCTGTTATTCTGGCAGGCGATATCGATCGAGGCGGGGTGATTGCGCAAATCGTAGGCACGCAGGCGGTGATTGATGCACAAGACGCCGCGATGATCGCAGGTTTTCTGATCAACAGGTTTCGCGGTGATCCGCGCTTGTTTGATGATGGTTACGACATGATCACACAACATACAGGTTGGCGCGGCTTTGGGGTGGTCCCTTGGTTTGCCGATGCTTGGCGTTTACCGGCCGAGGATGCGCTGGACATCGCATCATCTGTGCGCCGCGAAGGTTTGCATATCGTCTGCCTTAAGTTGTCGCGCATCGCCAATTTTGACGACCTTGATCCGCTGGCGCAGGAGCCGGGCGTGCGCCTGACCATGCTGGCGGCGGGGCAGGCTTTGCCTGCGGATGCGGATGTGGTGATTATTCCGGGCAGTAAATCGACGCGCGGTGATTTGGCGTTTCTGCGCGCGCAAGGTTGGGCCGAAGACGTGCGCGCGCATTATCGGCGTGGCGGGCATGTGCTGGGCATTTGTGGTGGATTTCAAATGCTCGGACATGTTGTGGATGATCCCGAAGGCATCGAAGGACCGGCCGGTAAGACCGAAGGCCTTGGCTTGTTGGATGTAACGACGGTGATGACGGGTGACAAACGCCTGAGTGCTGTGACTGCACGGCATGTCCCAAGCGGGCAGGGGTTTGATGGCTATGAAATCCACATCGGGCGTAGTGAAGGCCCAGACCGCGCGCGCCCCTTTGCGCAGGTGGCTGGGCAAGACGAAGGCGCGATCAGTGCGGATGGTCGCGTTGCTGGCAGCTACCTGCATGGCATGTTCAGCGACGATGGCTTTCGCCGTGCGTGGTTGGCTGAACTGGGTGCGGCCTCTGACGGGGTGTCTTACAGCGCAACGGTTGAGGCAACGTTGAACGCGCTGGCGGATCACCTTGAAACCCATCTGGATGTCAGCGCAATTTTGGCTTGCGCGCGCTAGGGCTGCAGGCAAGGATCACGGCTATGCCCCATATTACCCTTGAGTATTCCGCCAACCTTGACGCCCGGCTCGACATGCACGCGCTGTGCGTGGCGTTGAAAGATGCAGCCACTGCCACAGGTGTATTCCCGCCCGCAGGCATACGCGTGCGCGCCTTTGCAGCAAATCATGTGGTTATCGCAGACGGCGATCCGGGGCATAGTTTTATTGATATCTCGATCCGATTGGGCGCAG
Organism: uncultured Rhodobacterales bacterium; assembly: GCA_964544035.1. Classification (GTDB taxonomy): domain Bacteria; phylum Pseudomonadota; class Alphaproteobacteria; order Rhodobacterales; family Rhodobacteraceae; genus Tateyamaria. Next base: position 681 of record CAZJAW010000021.1, on the reverse strand, counting down.
GGCGGGGTGCCGCGGCCAAGATACGCGCAACAGATGCAGTGTTCGACGCTGCCCGTGCCTTTACCGCCGATGTGATGGCGTCGGTCCCATTTATGCTGTCGCTGGAGTTGCGCGAGATCGATGCGGATTACAGCCGCAAGGCCAGTTCAATCCGCGACTACTTGCCGCCCGAGATGCATTAACCAGAAGGCGTAGGCGTCCTATGTCACTATTTTAGTCTTCAAATTGAAACGGAGGCAGCTGCGCAAAGGCAACATTCAACGCCTCGCCCCAGCCGCTTGAAACGTTTTGATAGTAGGGATCATCTTGCTCGATCCGCGCGGCACGGCCGATTTCTAGGCTGTCCGTCTCGTAGGTAACATAATCAAGCGGTAAACCCACCGACAGGTTCGACTTGATTGTGGAATCAAAGCTGACCATCAGCAATTTCACTGAATCTTCAAAGGACATCTTTGGATCATGTGCCCGCACAAGGATCGGTTTGCCATACTTCGCTTCCCCGATCTGAAAGAACGGAGCGTCGTCCGAGGCCTCGATAAAATTGCCTTCTGAATAGATCAAGAAAAGGCGCGGTTTTTCGCCTTTGATTTGTCCACCGACAATCAACGTCGCACCAAATGCACTGCTGGCCTGTTGGCCAGTTTCGGTGCTGTCAGATATGACTTCGCGCAAGGTTCGACC
>CAZJAW010000020.1:0-13116 GCA_964544035.1 uncultured Rhodobacterales bacterium | reverse complement strand
TCGATGACCCGTGCGCCTTTTGTCATGCCCAAAGCCGAGACCCCCTTCAGCCGGACCAATCAAATCTTTGACACCACCATTGGCTGGCGCTTTGTAAACCCTGCGATGAAAACTGCGTATGGTATCGATTCCATGCCCGAAACCGCCGACAATGTAGCCGAAGATTGGCAGGTCACACGCGGTGATCAGGACGCCTTTGCAGCACGATCTCAAGCGCGCTGGGCGACTGCCCATGCCGCAAACGCCTTTGTCGATGAAATCGCGCCTGTGGCGATCCCACAGCGCAAGGGCGACCCTTTGATCGTGGACACAGACGAACACCCTCGCCCCGGCACGGACGTTGATACACTTGCCAAACTGCGCGGCATCAATGGCGTCGACAAGACAGTGACGGCTGGCAATGCGTCAGGCGTGAATGACGGAGCGGCAGCCTTGTTGATCGCCTCTGACACAGCGACGGGCAGACATGGTTTAAAACCGATGGCGCGAATTGTTGCCATGAACGCGGCTGGAGTCGCGCCGCGCGTCATGGGCATTGGGCCTGTGCCAGCATGCCAAAAAGTACTGGCGCGTGCGGGATTAACAATTGACCAGATGGACGTGATCGAACTGAACGAAGCCTTTGCCGCCCAAGGCCTTGCCACTTTGCGCGACCTTGGTGTGGCAGACGACGACGCCCGTGTGAATGCCCAAGGTGGTGCGATCGCACTTGGCCACCCACTCGGCATGTCTGGCGCAAGACTTGTGATGACCGCCGCTTACCAATTGCAACGCACCTCCGGCCGCTACGCACTTTGCACTATGTGCGTGGGCGTCGGACAGGGTGTCGCAATGATTCTCGAAAGGGTCTGAAAATGTACGCACAAATGGTCAAATCCGAAGCGACCAAGGACGATCCCGAAAAGCTGGCAGCGTTTCAGGCGCGCATTGATGCCGGCGACAAGATCGAACCTAAGGACTGGATGCCAAAGGGCTATCGTAAGACCCTAATAAGACAAATCGGCCAACACGCGCACAGTGAAATCGTCGGCCAACTTCCCGAAGGCAACTGGATCACACGCGCACCGTCACTGGAACGCAAAGCGATCCTGCTAGCCAAAGTTCAAGACGAAGCCGGACACGGTCTGTACCTCTACTGCGCTGCCGAAACGCTTGGTATCAGCCGGGACGAGATGACCGAAATGCTACTGGATGGTCGGATGAAATACTCCTCCATCTTCGCCTATCCAACGCTCACTTGGGCCGATATGGGGGCTGTGGGCTGGTTGGTAGATGGAGCTGCCATCATGAACCAAGTGCCCCTACAACGTACAAGTTTTGGCCCTTATGCCCGCGCGATGGTGCGGATCTGCAAAGAGGAATCTTTCCACCAGAGACAGGGCTTTGACATCATGATGAAGATGGCAAACGGCACGGACGCTCAAAAGCGAATGGCTCAAGATGCCCTTGATAGGCTCTGGTATCCGTCCCTTATGATGTTTGGGCCGTCAGATGCAGACAGCGTGCATTCCGAACAATCCATGCGATGGAAGATCAAGATGAACGGAAACGACGAACTGCGCCAAAAGTTCGTCGACGCCACTGTGCCACAGGCCGAATACCTCGGGCTAACGATCCCTGACCCAGACCTGAAATGGAACGAAGAAAAGGGTGGATACGATTTCACCGGACCCGACTGGTCGGAATTTTTTGATGTACTGAAAGGCAACGGCCCTTGTAGCGCCGAGCGAATCGAGGCGCGCCAAAAAGCGTGGGACGATGGCGCATGGGTGCGCGACGCGCGCATGGCCTATGCTGCCAAGGCCCGCCGTAAAAAAATGGCGGCGGAATAACATGGCTGAATGTTATTTTTACGAACAGAGACGTGGGAAAAGAAGGCTTACATCCAATGAAGCGATCCTGCGCTCAGCTTGTAATCGTGCCAGCTCGTGCGAAATGGGTTCCCAACCAAAGATATTGCACAATTCCGAAACACAAATGGTCAGTTTTGGAAAACTTCACCCTCACATAAACAGTGATGGTTCGCTACCGAAGTATCTAGGAGATAGCTAGAATGTCCCAAGAATGGCCTCTGTTCGAAGTGTTCATACGTGGTCAACATGGGCTCAGCCATCGCCATGTCGGCTCACTTCACGCCTCTGACGCCGAACATGCGATCCAAAATGCGCGCGACGTCTATACCCGCCGCAAAGAAGGCGTCAGCATATGGGTCGTGCCTGCTGCGCAGATCACCGCATCGTCTCCCGACGAAAAGGGCGCACTTTACGACCCAGCAGATGACAAAGTGTACCGTCACCCCTCCTTTTTCGACATTCCTGACGACGTAGGTGCGATGTGACCGTGTCTGGCCTAACCCGTCTTGGCGACAACGCTTTGGTGTTGGGTCAACGCCTATCAGAATGGTGCGGCCATGCGCCCGCTCTTGAAGAAGACATAGCCCTCGCCAATATCGCTCTCGATCTTGTCGGGCAAACCCAGTTGTGGCTTGGCCTCGCCGTTGAACGCGAAGACAAGGGTCGTACCGCCGACACTCTCGCTTTTCATCGCGACGCGCTGGACTTTCGCAATCTTCTGCTGGTCGAACAGCCAAACCGTGATTTTGGCGTGACGATGATGCGCCAATTCCTGTTTGACGCATGGCATTTTGAGGCGTTGAACGCACTCAGCGACCATACTGATTCCGACATCCGTGCCATCGCACAAAAGTCACTCAAAGAAGTCACTTACCATCGCGAACGCTCGACCGACACTGTGATCGCACTGGGTGACGGCACCGAGGAAAGCCATAGGCGCATGCAATCCGCTTTGGATCGCCTTTGGCCCTATGTAGGCGAGATGTTCACAACCGACGCAGACGATCTGACCGACATGACAGCCTTGCGGCCAGCCTTTGACGCACATTTGATCGCGGCACTTACAGAATCGACCCTAACTAGGCCCGATTCAGACTTTGCGCACCAAGGCGGCAAGACTGGAGCCCGCCACTCCGAACATTTGGGCCATATGCTTGCCACCATGCAGATTCTACCGCGCAGCTATCCGGATGCTACGTGGTGACGGTACAAGTTTCAGTTGAGGATGTCTGGAGCTGGCTCGCCGATGTACCCGACCCGGAAATCCCAGTTATTTCACTGGTCGATCTGGGTGTTATTCGTGACGTCGCGTGGCAAGACGACACACTGGAAGTCACCGTAACTCCCACTTATTCCGGTTGTCCTGCCACCTCTGTCATAAACTTTGAAATCGAGGCGACATTGCGCGGGCGCGGCATCAAAAAACTGTCTCTAAAAAGGCAAATTGCACCGCCTTGGACCACTGATTGGTTGTCAAACGCAGGCCGCGCAAAACTAGAGGCCTATGGTATCGCTCCACCCCAAGCGGCTGGTGGGCCACAGAATTGTCCCTTGTGTAAATCCCAATCAGTCGAACGGATCAGCCAATTCGGTTCGACCCCGTGCAAGGCGCAATGGCGTTGCACGGACTGCCTTGAACCCTTTGACTATTTCAAATGCATATGACCCAGTTTCACCCCCTCACAGTCACCGACATCCATCGTACAATTCGCGACGCTGTGGTGCTGACGCTTGCGCCACAAAGTCCGGAAACGTTTCAGTTCGTGCCGGGCCAATACTTGACCTTTCAAAGGGATTTCGACGGGACCGAGCTGCGACGCAATTACTCGATCTGCGCTGGCCTTGATGATGGGCTTTTGCAGGTTGGAATCAAACGAGTCGACGGCGGTGCTTTTTCCACCTTTGCCAATACTGAACTCAGCATCGGAGATACGCTGCATGCCATGCCGCCGACGGGTAAGTTTGGTGCAAAAATCGACCCTAATAAGGGCAAAAATTACCTTGCATTTGCCGGCGGTTCAGGAATCACACCGATCCTTTCGATCCTGAAAACCGTCTTGGCACGTGAACCGGCCAGCACCTGCACATTGATCTATGCCAACCGGGCTGTGCACACGATCATGTTCCGTGAAGAACTTGAAGACCTCAAAAACCGTCACATGCAACGCTTCACCTTAATCCACGTCTTAGAAACCGGGCAGGACATTGACTTGTTTTCGGGCCGTGTTGACAGCGATAAATGTGCTGCTCTGTTCCAATCTTGGATCAACATCGCTTCTGTAGATACAGCATTGATTTGTGGCCCAGAACCGATGATGTTGGCTATTTCCGGCGCATTAGAGACACATGGCTTGTCCAAAGAGCAGATCAAATTTGAACTCTTTGGCGCGGGTCAACAAGGCCGCCTCGCCAAGCAAGCGCTCAAGAATACCTCCGCTCGCGACGCTGAAACACAGGCCCAGGTCACTATCGACGGCACATCTCATCAGCTTTCGATGGCGCGCGATACCTCTGTACTTGAAGCCGCGATCAAGGCCAATCTTGACCCACCCTTTGCTTGTCAGGCAGGCGTATGTAGCACTTGTAAGGCCAAGGTAACGCTTGGCGAATATCAGATGCTCTCTAATCACGCGCTTGAGGATTATGAAGTTGAGGCTGGCTTTGTCCTAACCTGCCAATGCTATCCTCTCAGTGACACGCTCACCGTCGATTACGATCAACATTAAAGGGTTGCGTCATGCGTCTCGTCCATAGCTTTGCCGCCGGTCAGTGGATCGCCCCAGGCCCCGGTGTGCGCGCCATCGAAAGCGCAATAACCGGCGATGTAATCGCGCAGGCCGGTAACGATTCACTGGATGTGCAAGTCATGCGCGCCTTTGCCCGCGACCGTGGCACCCGCGCCCTACAAGCGATGACTTTCCATGACCGTGCCCGCATGCTCAAGGCGCTGGCACTGCACCTACGAGAACATCGCCAAGAGCTCTATGACCTAAGCTTTGACACCGGGGCCACGCAGTCTGACCACCTTATCGACATCGATGGCGGCATCGGGACGATGTTGGTGTTTGCCTCCAAAGGGCGACGCGAGATGCCCGACAGCCGTGTCTACGTCGACGGATCGACAGAGCAACTGAGCCGCAGCGGTCAATTTCAAGGGCAGCATATCTGTGTGCCTTTGCAAGGTGTCGCGCTGCACATCAATGCGTTTAACTTCCCCGTCTGGGGTATGCTGGAAAAGCTCGCGCCGACCCTGCTGGCAGGCATGCCCGCGATCATCAAACCGGCCACAGCAACGTCCTATGTCACGGAAGCTTGCGTGCGCTTGATGCTTGACAGCGGGCTGTTGCCTGAAGGTGCATTGCAACTGATCGCAGGCGGCACAGGCGATCTTCTGGATCACCTTGATTGTCAGGACGTGGTCACGTTCACCGGCTCTGCGCAGACTGCAAGACACCTGCGCGCCAACGTCAACCTGTTGAACAACGCAGTGCGGTTTACCGCAGAACAAGACAGCTTGAATGCGTCGGTTCTTGGCCCTGATGCGGTGCAAGGTACGCCCGAATTTGACCTGTTCGTCACCGAAGCTCTACGCGAAATGACAGCCAAAGCAGGACAAAAATGCACTGCGATCCGGCGTATCATGGCCCCCACCGCACAAGTAGACGCCCTGATTGCTGCGCTGCAAGAGGGACTATCAAAGATCATCATTGGCGACCCGCGAGAACAAGACACTGATATGGGCGCACTCGTGTCTAACGCGCAGAAATCGGATGTTTTGCAAAAAACTGATCAGCTCGAAACAGAAGCAGAACGCGTGTTTGGTGATCCTGACACGTTTGCAATGGCTCGACACAAGGGCGCTTTTTTGCCACCGATGCTTTTCCATTGTTCGGACCCGAATACCGCGCACGCCTTACACGATGTTGAAGCTTTTGGGCCAGTGTCCACGATCATGCCCTATCAAAACATCGAACACGCGGCACAATTGTTGAACCGAGGGAAAGGATCGCTTGTCGCCTCAGTCATCACGCGCGATGGAGACGTGGCGCGCGCACTCACAATGGCGTCTGCCCCATTCCACGGGCGTCTGTACTTCAACAACCGCGATTCAATGGCTGAGGCCACAGGTCACGGCGCGCCGCTGCCTCATATGGTGCATGGCGGTCCGGGCCGCGCGGGTGGCGGCGAAGAACTAGGCGGTGTGCGCGCCGCGCTTCATTACATGCAGCGGACTGCTGTGCAGGGCAGCCCCGATATTCTGTCTGCTATCACTGGCAAATGGGTGCCAGGTGCGACCGAGGTCAGCGACACACAACATCCATTCACCCGGTCTTTTGACGATTTGACCATCGCAGACACATTATACACCTCATCGCGCACCATCACGCTTGAAGACATTGAGACTTTCGCCCATTTCACTGGCGACACATTTTATGCCCACATGGATGACGCCGCTGCCAAGGCAAACCCGTTCTTCCCTGGTCGCGTGGCGCATGGCTATCTTTTGCTCAGCTTTGCCGCAGGCTTATTCGTTCAGCCCAATCCCGGTCCAGTTTTGGCAAACACCGGTCTTGATAATTTACGCTTTATGACACCGGTTTCGCCGGGCGATAGCATCAAAGTACGCTTGACGGTTAAAGCCAAAACCCCGCGTAATGATGACTATGGCGAAGTGCGCTGGCATGTGACGCTCACCAATCAGAATAACGAGGCTGTGGCTGAATACGAGCTGCTGACAATGAATGCATATCGACACCCACGTTCAAGCGATTGAAAAACTCAGCGCACTAGGACCCTTGCGCGTCTGGTCGCTATTGGTGAGTGTCTTTGGCGATCTGGCTCCGGACTGCCCCCTGGATGGACCGACTTTGTCAGAAATCATGAAAGGTATCGGGATCCGACCCGAAGCGACACGGGTCGCCTTGCACCGTCTGCGCAGCGACGATTGGGTCGCGTCCGAAAAAACCGGACGCACTAGCCTGCACCGCTTGACCGAAAAGGGGCGGCGCGACAGCGAAGAGGCGCGCGTTCGCATCTATGGCACACCAACGCAAATGGGACGCAGTGCTCAAGTATTTTTGATCCCGCATGCAGACGTAACACCCGATGCTGCCCTGTATGCGCAAATCTCTTCGCGCGCATATATAACTTCGGCAGGTACGCCCCTGCCTGAGGGTGCAATGAAACTTGCTCCTATGGATTTCCCACATTGGCTTGGCCCGCAGATCGAAAACACGCTTCTGCGAGACGCCTACGCGGACTTGCACGCCATATTAGCCGAAATCGACAAAGGGCTGTCGAACGGCCCTGCGTTGTCGCCGTTGGAAACAGCTGTGTTGCGGGTTATGATTGTACATGCATGGCGGCGGCTTGCATTAAAACATCCCGACCTGCCACGCGCTGCACACTCAAAAAACTGGCGTGGGCATGATTGTCGAGCACTTGTCACAACACTGCTCGGCAGATATCCGCGCCCCGCTTTGGATCAAATCAAAGCAACCTAAACCGCGCTTTCCCAAATGATTGGCACGCGTTATAGCAAAAGCATGACAAATCACCTGCATATATCCGACCTACCCGATGATCTTGATCTAGGGCCCGTCGTCGCCATCGATTGTGAAACCATGGGCCTTCATCCGCACCGCGATCGCTTGTGCGTTGTTCAGCTGTCCGCAGGGGATGGCGACGCGCATGTAGTACAGATTAAACAAGGGCAAACCGATGCGCCAAACCTGTGCAAACTCTTGGTCGATCCTCAGGTTCTCAAGCTATTCCACTTTGGCCGTTTCGACATCGCCGCGATGCAAAACGCTTTTGGTGCAGTCACAGCGCCCGTCTATTGCACAAAGATCGCCAGCCGTCTTGTGCGCACGTATACCGACCGACATGGGTTAAAAAACCTGCTGCAAGAATTGCTCGAGGTCGATATTTCAAAGCAACAGCAGTCCAGTGACTGGGGTGCAGACACGCTCACCAAGGCGCAGGTAGAATATGCAGCCTCCGACGTGTTGTACCTCCATCGCTTGCGCGAGGTTCTGAATAAGCGTCTGATACGCGAAGGACGGATGGAAATTGCGCAGGCCTGTTTCGACTTCCTCCCAATGCGCGCCAATCTGGATTTGGTGGGCTGGCCCGAAACCGACATCTTTGCCCACGCATGAATAGCAAAACGCCTTTCATTGACTCTGCACGCGACGTTATCCGTGCCGAGGCTGAGGCGTTGAGCACCCTTGCCGACAGCCTTGACGAGAATTTTCGTAACGCCATCGACCTGCTGTTAAATGCGAAAGGTCGTGTAATTGTCACTGGTATCGGCAAATCCGGCCACATCGCGCGTAAGGTCGCCGCCACATTCGCCAGTACCGGCACACCCGCTCAATTTGTCCACCCAGCCGAGGCCAGCCATGGTGATCTGGGCATGGTGACGCAAGCAGATGTGGTTCTGGCGATTTCGAACTCTGGCGAAGCGCCAGAACTGGCCAATATAATCGCCTTTTCCCGCCGCTTTGACATTCCGCTCATTGGGATGACCAAGGCCCTCGACAGCGCTTTGGGCAAACAATGTGACGTGGTCCTTAGCTTGCCTGATTTGGGTGAGGCTTGCGGCACCGGCGTCGTTCCAACAATTTCAACCACAATGACACTCGCATTGGGTGACGCATTGGCCGTCGCGTTGATGAAGCACCGATCCTTCACCGCCGAACATTTCCGCGATTTCCATCCTGGCGGCAAACTCGGCGCACTACTGACAAAGGTCGCCGACTTGATGCACAGCGGCGACGCGCTGCCTTTGGTTGCTGCCGATACCCCCATGCAAGAAGCACTGATCGCCATCAGCGAAAAAGGCTTTGGCGTAGTCGGGGTAACGGACCGCGATAGCGCACTCATCGGCATCATCACAGACGGTGACCTACGAAGACACATGAGTGATCGGTTCCTCGACCTGATGGCTCGTGATGTGATGACCACCTCGCCACGCACGATCGACCCCGACATTCTGGCGCAGGAAGCCGTCGGCATAATGAACGGACAAGACGGTGGGCGCTCGGTCACGTGTCTATTCGTCACCGAACCCAGCACCGCAAAGCCGCTGGGATTGATTCACATCCACGACTGCCTACGGGTCGGTCTTGGTTAGGGAACATGGCATGGACGGTTATTCACGACTGGTCGCATGGCTAAAGGTGCTCTTACCGCTGATGGCGCTTTTGCTGCTTTCAACGTTGTTTATTTTGTCCCGAAACGTGGATCCAACGACGACATTGCCCTTCGCAGACACCGAGGTCGACGAACGGCTGCGAGGACAACAGATCACAGGGCCAGTCTTTTCCGGCACCACCGAGGGCGGAGATTTGGTAATGGTTTCTGCCGGACGCATGTCGACACGCGGTGGGCTGAAAAACAACGCCGAAGACTTCTCGGCGCAGATCGACTTAGCAACGGGCGCGCGGGTCATTTTGTCTTCGGATGAGGGGCAATTTGACCTTACCAATAGCGTTTCTCGGCTTGTCGGAAACGTGGTTGTCACAACTTCAACCGGATACAAAGTAACAAGCGACGCTGTTGAAGCGAATTTTGATGAATTATCACTACAATCGCCTGGTCCAGTGGCGGGAACCGGCCCAATTGGGACGTTGGATGCGGGAACAATGCGCCTCATGGGTGGAACAAATGAAACAAATGCCCATTTGATTTTCACAAATGGGGTGAAACTGGTATACACGCCGAAAAATACAGAAAGCGAATAATCAAGTGACCTTCCTACGCGCCATTGCCTGCATCGTCCTTCTGGGTTTTTCGGTCCCCGTTTTTGCCCAAGGCACACAAGTTGCGTTCGGCACAATCCAGCAAAACACCTCCGCGCCCGTCGAAGTCAGCGCTGATGAGTTGAACGTCGACCAAGAGACAGGCGAGGCGATTTTTACCGGCAACGTTGTCATCGGTCAGGGTGAAATGCGACTATCCGCACCACGAGTTCTGGTGGTTTATCTACAAGATCAAGCTGGGATTGAACGGTTAGAAGCCACGGGTGGCGTTACGCTAGTCTCGGGCGACGATGCCGCTGAAGCACAGCGTGCAGATTACAACATCGAAGGTGGTGTGATCGTGATGACGGGCGAAGTTCTCATGGCGCAAGGCAGAACTGCACTTAGCGCGGACCGGATGACAATCAATCTTGATGACGGCACAGCACGGATGCAGGGGCGGGTCAAAACGATCCTTCAAACCGGAAACAACTAATGGCCAAACCTGATCTGAAAGTGGCCGGGGGCGATTCTGGGCTAAAAATCTCCCATTTGCGCAAATCCTATCGCAAGAAATTGGTTATCCGTGACTTCTCGATGGAGCTGAACCGCGGCGAAGTCGTGGCACTTCTGGGACCCAATGGTTCGGGGAAAACGACAACTTTTTACGCGGTTGCCGGGCTTGTTACACCCGAAGGCGGCACCGTCGTGCTGGACGGAACGGATGTCACGGCACTGCCAATGTATCGGCGCGCCCAAATGGGAATCGGCTATCTGCCCCAAGAAATGAGTATCTTTCGCGGAATGAGCGTACAGGACAATATCCTTGCCATCCTCGAAGTCGTCGAACCCGATAGGCGCAAACGCCGGGAACGGCTCGAAGAATTGCTGAGCGAATTTTCTATCGAACATATGCGTCGCGCCCCGGCATTGGCTTTGTCCGGCGGAGAACGCAGACGCGTCGAAATCGCCCGTTCATTGGCAGCAAACCCCAATTATCTGCTACTTGATGAACCATTTGCCGGTGTCGATCCAATCTCAGTTGGTGACATCCGCAACCTCGTGGCGGACCTGAAAAAGCGCGGCATCGGTGTATTGATCACCGATCATAACGTGCGCGAAACACTCGAAATCGTGGACCGCGCCTATATTTTGCACGACGGTCAGGTGCTGATGTCGGGGACCCCGCAAGATGTGGTGCAAAATGAAAACGTGCGCCGGGTATACTTGGGCGAAAATTTCCGCATCCAATAACGACCTTAGTTACCAACTTTTGCGCTTTTTATTGACAGATCGGCAATTTCTGAGTGCAATAGCTCCATGGCTCTAACGCTATCCTTGTTTTCCGACCGGCACGCTGCGTCTTCGCAGTGCAGTCTGGAACAGGGCACGAAACAGCCTAATTCGTTGAAATGAAACAACCTGCTGGCCATATCTATGGCCTGAGGACTTGTGTCAGCGGACCCAATTGAAGGAGAAACTATGCAGTATCAAATCAGTGGCAAACACATCGATATCGGCGAAGCATTGCAAACACACGTACGCAATGACCTTGGCGCTGTCGTGCAAAAATACGCTGAACGGCCGACGAATGCACAAGTGGTGTTTTCTAAGTCCGCACACGAATTTGTATGCGAGACGACAGTACACTTGTCGACTGGGCTCACTGCCTCGGCCAAGGCACATGCCACTGAAATCTACTCAGCTTTTGACACGTGTTCGGACAAAATGGAAAAGCAGTTGCGACGCTATAAACGCCGCCTCAAAGACCATCACAAAGACCGATCGCAACCAGTTGAACTCTCTGGCGCGTCCTCATATATCCTCGCCTCTGACTCGGATGTAGAAGCATCTGAACCCGAAAGTCTGCAACCTATCATCGTGGCTGAGATGGAAACAAAAATTCCGTCCCTTTCGGTGGGAGAAGCGGTTATGCAGATGGAACTAGCAGGTGCACCGGTACTGGTGTTCCGCAATGAAGGCAAAAAAGGTCTGAACGTCGTATACCGCCGCGAAGACGGCAATATTGGCTGGATTGACCCGTAAAGGAAAAGTGTCAACATGGGCGCTGACGGTGCAAATAAAATGGACTTTGGAAATCTCTTAAAGCCCGAAGCAGTTAAGGTCGTGACGTCGGTTACGTCCAAAAAACGGCTGTTTCAGGAAATTGGCGATCTTGTGCACAGCGCTCATGGTTTCAACGCCGGCCTTGTAGTGGAGGCGCTGATGGCGCGCGAGGCTCTTGGGCCAACAGGTGTAGGCCACGGTGTGGCACTGCCGCATGCGCGACTGGATAACATAGAAGAAGTAGTCGGTGTCTTTGTACTACTCGACAAACCAATTGATTTTGATTCGGTAGATCGTCAGCCCGTAGACATTGCCTTTGCACTTTTTGCTCCGGAAGAAGCTGGTGTTGAACACCTCAAGGCGCTTGCACTGGTGTCGCGGACTCTGCGTGATCCGAACATTTGTACCAAACTGCGCGCGAACCCGGATACCTCGACCCTTTTTGCAATCCTAAACGAAGCACAGCCTGCAAAAGCGGCCTAGAAGGCAACGCTTTCTTGGCGTTCCTCATTCAAAATTCGCTTAAGCTGGGGACCAATCCTCAAACCCGAACATGAGATAATCACGGGCATAGGTCGCGCGTGCAATTGCTTCTATCTCGACATCGTAGATGTCCTTCAGGCTATACCGGCCATCGGGTTCTTTTGGCCTCAAGACAGGCGCATCTTCGATACCAACCGAAATTGCAAGATCACTCAATTCGGCAGCCAGCGTCTCTTGGCGGATCAAACGGTCGGGCAGCACAAATTCTGCAAACCCTTCGACAATTTTGGCCTGACTGGCCCAATCTGCATCGACACGTACCGCAGTCTGCCCCGCAAGGTTCGTTTTCAAAAACCGCAAGAATTGTGCAAAAGCATCGCGATGGGCAGATTTACTGTAGTGTTCGGCGTTAGGGTTATCAGGCAAAAGTATACCGTAGCGCTTTACCAGGGTTGATCGAATGCCCGCATATCCACCCTGCCCAGTGTTTAGGATCCGGTGGCAATAAACATCATGCGCACGTTCCAGAGGATGGCGTAAAACGCTGAAACTACGATGACCAGGATGTTCCCGCATCCAGTCACGCAGGCCATTCTGAGTCAACTTTGATCCCGGCTTGACACCTTGTGCGCCATCCAATGCTTTAAGCCATGCAACGACATCATCCTGTTCACCACCACGCACAGGCAAATAGACCAACGGCGCACGATTACTCGTAAAATACGTGGGCACCGCCGCCCCGCGACGCGGTTCAAAATTCGGAGTACGGGTTAAGTTGAACGAATCCAAACCGGCCAAAGCTGCGGTCATTTGGCCAAAATTACTGACTTTGTCGGACAGCGCGCTGGGATTTTGCACCTTCAAGTTCTTGTCCAACTCTTCCAGCTTGTCATCAACGCCAAGCCAAGTAGCAATGCCATTCATGACATCAATGCTTTGAAGGTCTTCGTAAGCGACATAAAATGCTG
>CAZJAW010000019.1:0-13296 GCA_964544035.1 uncultured Rhodobacterales bacterium | reverse complement strand
GTTCTTGTCCAACTCTTCCAGCTTGTCATCAACACCAAGCCAAGCGGCAAGGCCATTCATGATATCAATGCTTTGAAGGTCTTCGTAAGCGACATAAAACGCTGTCTGCCCTGATATTTGCAGGCGATTAAGAAGGGTGACTTGAAATGATTGCAAAGCGTCAAGGTGGGCGGCAAATTCCTCCGCGACGAACTCTGCCTTTCCATCCTTCCGGGCTTTCGCATCCGTCAGCTTCCACTGACCCGTAGTCTGTGCAATCTTCCACGACACATAACTTTCGACAGGGTTACGCGTCAGTACGACTTTAGCACATTTTGGGTCATCCATGACCTTGTCGAAGACACGTGGATCGTGATCATTGAAGTAGCGAAAACCGCTCAGCTCAGTCGTTTTCTTGATCGCGCGCAGCAACTTTTTGGGTTCTTTGTCACGTTCTGCTTGGGTGACACCCAGAACTGCGTCCGTATTTGGGTACCCGATGAAGTGAGGATTAAAAACTTCTCCGTGGCAAGCAAGGCCGTCAAACGCATTCAAGTTGGATTCAAGGAAATTAGAGCCCGTTCGCATTTCGGCAAACACAACGAAGTAATCAAATTGAGCCATGACGGATTAACGCACCAGATAAGGTTTCCTTGGTCGATCTTGCGCGGGTTCTAGATCAAGTACTACAGGAAAATCTCCCATAAGGTATGGGTGCATGCCTTGGTTTTTCAAATTTTGAAGGAATTGACCAAAGCCAGTCAGGTCCGTCATCTTTGGCACCTCAGCAAGACGGCGAGTCGTCTTTTGTCCAATTTCGTCAAGAATTCCTTGCAATGGTTCCATTGGCGCTTCGATGAATTCAGCCATTGTCCAAATGCGAATGCGCGCCTTGGCAAAAGGTGACCGCAACGTATCCAAATGATCATTTTCTATCTTTTGCATCCGCGCCGCCTCTTTGCGGATGTCAAAGAAATCCATGTTTGATCGGAACAAAGGCACGGCCCATGCGCCGGAAATCACAGACACCTGCGCGTTTGGATCCCTTGCAATGCGCCTGGTCACATCCTGATTGTCCGCAGGCCCAAATTGAAAACACTGCCGCTCCCCACGGGTGTTCCAGATTAGATTAGCCAGAAACGCGTTGGGATCAGAATCACGCGCCTTCGCGGAGTTGCCAAGGGCACCGTTCAAAGTCGTCTGCCCATCGGCAAATTCCACCACATCAGGGTGGAACAGATGACCATGCACCTGCGCGCCGGTTGCTTTTGCGAGCCAATGTTCGAAATTTTCGAAAATCTGAGTAAACCCTTGAAACACTGAATAAGGTGCTGCCGTCACCCCGTTTTCCCAGCCTTCGTTAGGAAAACGACTTTGCATATAAAGGCCTGGCCGGCCACGTGTTCGTCGTTCCACCGCCTTGGCAAAGATGCGGTCAATCTTGCCCGGATTGGGTTCAGTACGCTTCATCGCACCGGCCGGATCGGTCAGAAACACCTCATACAGCCGGTTGGCATGGGGCCAGATCTTGCGCGCAACAAAACAGTCCGAACGGCGCAATAATTGCAAATGGTCATCATAGAAAATATGAGGTTTGCCTTGAAAATCGAACTTGGACAGGGTTAGCGACCGACTTTCGATCTTGATCGCAAATTGCCGCGCTAAGGTCTGAAAATAACTTTCGTCTGGAATCCAAACACGGCGAAAATAGTCGTCATATTCCTTGCGGTCCGGCCCCTGCAAAATAGCAGTCAAGGTTTGGCGAGTCAGGCACCACCATTGGCTACCCATATGTGGCACCAAACCCTTGGGGATGCGCCGTTTGATGTTCAAAGTACGCTGTAGCTCTACGTATTTATCGAACAACCTACGCTGACGCTTCCATGAAAACGGGAAGCGCATAGTAAAACGCTCTTGATCCAGCCCGCCGACAGTCCATGGCACGTCGGCCGTCGTTGCGCTTTCGATAAAGTCCGTACGCGGGCGGTCAGCCAAATAGTTTATCAGCTCCTCGACTGGACGCAGTGGAAGACAAGAGCCAGACGCCAGATAGACGTGTCGCACTCCGCTGAAGTCGGCCAAGAGCGCCTCAGACGCGGCTTGACTGGCGGCGACAATGCCCCATGAACCCCATTCGCAGCGGAATCGCTTGCAAAACTTGACCAAAGAGACATCTCTCAATGCCTCCGAAAACGCATTGAAAGTTTTGCGCGGCACTGCTGCATCGACATGAATCACAACCGGGCAGCCGCCCAACGCCCAATGCCGCGCCGCCTGCTCGGCCCGGTCCAGAGCTGTGTGAACAAGCATAACGATGCCGACGCTCATGCCCAATTGCCCTTAGACATCAAACCCAAAATCTCTAACTGTCGCCAATTTATGTACTTTTCAGACCACTTACACCACAATTCAGGATCGTCATTCATCGTTGCCGCATAAGCCTTGTACTCGACAGAGCCGGAATAATGTTGCTTCCGCTCCAGCTCTTCAGCCGCTTTAGTGTTGAAAGTGTTGAGGAATTTGGCGTGCAGCAAAACACCAGATGCCTTTTCACCACCCCATTCGTCGTAAACTTGGTTCAAACCACGCGGCAACAACATGTGGCTAGAACTGACATAGGCATAACGGCGATCCCACTTTACCAGCGGCACCTTATTTAATGCAGGCGCGTGCTCAGGACTGTCTGGGAAAAAAACGCGGGCGCGTGGTCCGCCTTGAATCCATAAGTTACCGTACCGTTTGTTGCGTTTGATTGTGTAGTTGCCACTATCGAACCAGCTAGCAATCTCTATCGGATTTTGACCTGCATGATATGGTTGTTCGTCCAACCGCCCCTTTGGGTACATATCCAACAACATAGCCGAAAAGGACTTGATCGAAGACGCGTCCAACCAGTCCGTCAACGCCCTTAAAGGTCGGGTGTCACAGAACGGGTAGACTAGAAATTCATCAGGATCGACGACCAAAGCCCAGTGTCCGTGAGCATATTTCATCTGTAGCCAGTTCAGCCAATCCACACCAAAACGTGACCGCTTATAGCTCGCTTTCGTGGACCACACTGACACATCGGGTTGTTCGACAAGATATTCTAGCGATCCATCGGTACTATCATTGTCCACTATTAAGAAATGATTGATCCCCAAACCACGATAGTATTCGAGGAAATAAGGCAGCCTTACTGCTTCATTACGCATAGTGGTAAACGCAAGTAGAGCGTCGGGCTGGATCTGGTTAGTCTGATCGACAACGCCCTTGAGTTCACGACGTTTACGGAAAGCGCGAATGCGCCACCGCTTACGCTGAAGCCTCAGCCGATATGACTGCAAAGCGCCCAATCAATTCCGTCCTCTACCTGCCACACGCTGCAGCCCACGCGGACCTATCAGGTCAACCTTAACACAGTCTTGAAATGAGCCTCCCACGTTGGAGGTTGAAACTGCTGCGGATTAACAGGGTGTGGCCATTTTGCGGTCAGTGTTTTTATGCTCTTTTCCCATAGATAACGATCTGAAACGTTTGCGTAAATGGGAATATCCCCCAGAAACTCATGGAAAACGGGAAGGTTGTTAACCACTACGGGAACTCCTCGAATAACTGCTTCGGTGGCAGGCAAACCAAACCCTTCTGCGTGCGTGGGGAACAGCACTCCGGCCGAAGCTGAAATCAAAGACGCCAACGCCCCATCGCTCAATCCCGCAACTTCGCGGATCGGACCATCAGTCGGCAAAGCATCAAGGCGGGAAAATACCTCTTCGTTTTTCCATCCACGACTGCCAGCAATGATCAAGCTGGGTGCACCGTCCCCCAATTCTGCCCACAGATCCAATAGAAACCTATGGTTCTTACGCGGCTCAATCGTGCCGACACAAAGAAAAAATGGTCCCTCCGGCGGCAAGCCCAAAGGCAGTTCCTCGGGGGCTTCGACGACCTTGTTTGTCCCCAAATGCGCAACAATTCCCGGCGGGGGGGTATCCATTCGCGCCTCGGTTTTCTGACGGGTATCGTTTGAATTATAGATGATGATATCTGCCTTTGCGCCAACACGTTTGATCATGTCCGCAAAGGGGGGCACTGATCCTTCCCGCTGATAATGCGGAAACTCCAGCGGTATCACGTCATGAATCAACACGACGATCCGCGCATCAATTTCGCGCAAAGCCTCCAACACTCGATCCGACAAATTGGAGTGTCCGACATTGAAATAGGTAACGCCCGCAGGAAATGCACGCCGCAACATCCGCTTAAGAAGCGACGGCGGCCTACGCCCGATAGCGTGTCGCCGCGCACGTCGCCATGTGTACTTTCTCTGGGAGTCTGCTTCCACGCTAGGATCTGGCCCAGACAGAAACGGCAATATATCCTCAATGCCCGTCTGATCCAGCAAGATATAACCCAACGGCGCCCGGATCAGCCCATACAGCGGCACTTCATCGGCCAGCAAGGCAATCGCATAGGCGTACTCAACTCGGTCCACCCCAGTCAGCACCTTACCGACCCGACGCATCAATCGCGTCAGGTCCAGCAGACGTGCTGGCGGCGGTTTATGAGTCGTAGTGTCCAGTTTTATGCCATTTCCAAGCGTCAGTGATCATCGTTTCAAGCGTGGAACGGGTCGGAGCCCAGCCGAGTTCGGCTTCCGCCCTTGTCGACCCCGATACAAGCTTTGTGCAGTCCCCTGGTCTGCGATCACCGTCGACATATGGCACTACCTGATTTGTGACAGCCCGGGAATGGTCGATGACCTCCCGCACAGAAAACCCGGAGCCTGTGCCAAGGTTGAACACCCGACTGCCTTTGCCGTCCTTCAGCCATCTAAGACCAAGAACATGAGCATCGACCAAATCACAGACGTGTACGTAGTCACGAATGCAGGTGCCGTCCGGCGTATCATAATCCGTTCCGTAAACTGTCAGTGCATCCCGTTTGCCTGCAATAGCATCCAGCATAAGCGGGATAAGATGCGTCTCCGGCTGGTGGAATTCACCCACTTCGCCATCAGGGTCTGCACCGGCCACGTTGAAATACCGAAAGATCACGTGCCGCATACCGCAAGCAGCTTCAAAGTCGCGCAAAACATCCTCGATCGCGCGCTTGGACGCACCATATGCATTGATCGGATGTTGTGCGCTGTTCTCATCCAAGACGACGTTGTCTTGGTCACCATAAGTGGCGCAGGTGCTCGAAAACACAAAATCCAGACACCCTGCTTCCGCCGCCGCCTCGATCAACGTGAGCGATCCCAGAACATTGTTGCGCCAATAGCGCCCCGGCTCCTTCATGCTTTCGCCCACTTGGCTCAATGCAGCAAAATGCATCACAGCGATTGGGGCATACTGGGCAAAAACCTGATCCAAGCGCGCACGATCCATCAAATCGCCACGCTCAAAGGGGCCAAACTTAACGGCATCCTGCCAACCTGTTTCAAGATTGTCATAGGTTACCGGGATAAAACCAGAATCGCGCAAAGCCTTACAGGCATGCGAACCAATGTACCCCGCACCGCCCGTAACCAACACATGGTTCACTTGCAATCTCCGGCTTATTGCGCTGCTTGGTCTATGCGGACCACTTCACGAATATATTCCAATAAATCTCCACGCAATTCTTCGCGTGCAAGACCGAACGAAACAGTCGCCTGCAAGAAGCCTGACTTGGACCCAAAAGCAAAGCGCTGACCGCGGAGGCGATATCCGTACACACCCTCATCAGTCCCAATGGCGCGCGCAATTGCGTCGGTAAGTTGAATTTCCCCACCCGCGCCGCTTTTGATCTGATTCAGCGAACGCAAAATCTGTGGAGACAAGATGTACCGACCAATCACAGCCAAATTCGAGGGTGCTTCCCCGGCAGGTGGTTTTTCAACCATACCTTTGACTCCAACAATTTGGCCATTCTCGTTCTCGACATCCAGCACGCCATACGAAGACGCTTGCTCCGGAGGAACTTCCATCGCGGCAACCATATTGCCACCGGTTTCTTCGTAAGCTTCGACCATCTGCGCCAAACAGGGCGTTTCGGCAGCAATCACATCATCAGGCAGAATCACCGCGAACGGTTCGTTGCCTATCAATCGACGCGCACACCAAACAGCATGCCCCAAACCCAAAGCTCTGTGCTGACGGATATAGGCGATCGCACCACTATCCATATTGGTGTCCTTCAACGCCTCAAGAAGTTGATCCTTACCTTTTCGGCGCAACTCCTGCTCAAGCGTTGGTGCGTGATCAAAATAGTCCTCAAGCGCGCCCTTACCGCGAGAAGTGACAAAAATAAATTCCTTGATCCCAGCGGCACGGGCCTCGTCGATCGCATATTGGATCAATGGGCGGTCAACCAAAGTCATAATTTCTTTGGGCACCGACTTTGTGGCAGGAAGGAATCTGGTTCCCAGCCCTGCAACGGGAAAGATCGCCTTTGTTACCTTCTTACGCATAAATTCTCCGCACTCTACATTTACTAAGTGTTACCGTCATACCAGACATCATCGTCGCGTCATTCTTTAAGTGAACTGTAAAATAAAGTCCAATTGCGGATTTTCAGTGACAACCCGCCGAGTTGTTGCCCAAGAGCTTCAAACCTGGTCATTTATCATGCGTTGATGGGCAATCCGCCGCCATTCCTTTTTTACACGGGTGGAAAAACTGTAGGCCCGAAAAAGTGGATCGTCACGATCTGAGCGCCCAAACAGCCCGCCCTGTTGTTCCCAGAACCCAGCCGGGTCAAATCGCACATGATGATACAACGCAGTCGGAGACAGCAGAATAAGCGTCACAATTTCTCCGTCTTTGGCGCGCTTGGCCGCTTCGGCCCGCAATCTAGTCCGTTCCCAAATGCGTCCTGACAAGACGACGCTTTTGCGTGAAGCGAAAGGAAAAGGTTTGAAGGCAGCGCTCGGACTATTGGATACCACAGCCCCGCCACGTCGCCGCATCAGACCCTGACTGTAACCTTGATCCAGCCGACCAAGCAAACGCCGCACATCTTCCGGTAGCAACCGCCCCAGCATCATGTGCTCAACAACGCGGGCCCGCTCTTTGGCGCGCAATGCACGCCAATGCGTTATGCGTTCGGCATGTGGCACATATTTACGCTGAAAAACCGCCCAGCTAGCCCCAATATCGAACAAATCTCTTGGCACACGATCGGCACGACGGCGTGGACTGGCGGCAAAACCGTGATGAACTTGAGCCATCGGTACAATCGCAGTTGCATGACCAGCGCGGGCTAGCCGCAGGTTCAAATCCGTTTCATCCAGAAAAAAAGCAAAACCTGGGTCGAACCCTTCAACATCTACCAAGACGTCTCGGCGCACGGCCATATTAGTGCCTTCTGTTTTGGTAGCGCGCGCACCTTTTGGTTTCAGCACGGTGGCGCGAATTGGGTGCATCTCGATATCTTCCGTCGCGCCTGTTGCATCCACAGCACGAGCTTTCCACTGATGGGAAATCCCGTTTCGACCTAGTACAAAGCCACCCATTGCACTGACTTCATGTCGCGCCGATGGTGCCGTCAGCTGCATTAACCAACTTGGTTCCGGCACCGCGTCATCATCGATAAATGCAATTATGTCGCCTGCGGAATGGCTAATTCCCAGATTCCGCGCCTCGGAAATATTGGGCTGTTCGAACGGGACGATCTTGATATGCGTAGCCATGTCAGAGCCCGCCACCGCTGCACACCCTTGGGCATCCGCCACCACGACAATCTCAAACGGATCGTATTGCAGTTGCGCCAACCCTGCCAAGCAGCGCCGCAAAGCCATCGGCCGGTCGCGGCTCACCACCACAACGCTGACCGGCACTTGGCTCATTCCAGACCCATCTGCGCCATCATAGCCTCTATTTTAGGTACATCTTGTGGGTTGTTCAGCTCCCAGAACTGCCGACCACGCGCTTCAACTTCAACGCACAAAATCTGCCTGCCATTTTCAAGAAAGCGTAGTTGTTCCAGCCCTTCCAGTTGCTCAAGCGGGCCCGTCGTCCATGATGGGTATGCGCCCAGCGCCTTAGGACGATACGCGTAAACACCCACGTGATGAAACACTGGCGTATCCGCATCCTGGGCAAAATCAGTATTGGTATAAGGAATGACCTCTTTTGAGAAATACAGCGCCTGATGAGCAGCCCCGAAAACCGCTGTGGTTCCACCGACACGCCCTGCTTTGCGATCATCCAATAATCCAGTCAGCGTCGCGCCATCACAGCGCAACACTGGTGTTGCAATCTCCGCATCAGGTGCGGCACGCAAACCCGCAACTAACCCTTCAATGAACCAAGCAGGCGTTAACGGCGCATCACCCTGCAAGTTAACAACGATATCATAGCCGTCGCCCAATCTGGCATGAGCCTCTGCGCAGCGTTCAGTCCCATTAGCGCAAGATTCCGAGGTCATTACGACCTCCGCTCCAAACGCCTCTGCCGCATCTTTGATGCGCGCGTCATCCGTCGCAACCACTACGCGGTCAATACCCGACACAGCCTTCGCCGCCCGCCAACTGCGTTCGATCAACGTTTGTGCAACGCCCTTGGCCCCTTTCAAAGGGACCAAGGGTTTGCCCGGGTACCGGGTCGATGCATAGCGCGCCGGTATGACAGTTAGGACTGACATCAAGCAGGTTTCAAGGTGACCGCTGGGGCGTAAGCAATAAAGAACGGGTTTGCGTACCCTTCTTTGCCATATTGAAGTGGCGTGTGGTCGTCGAAACGCACGACTTTGCCGCCCGCACCGGTTAACACTGCGTGTCCCGCAGCGGTGTCCCATTCCATTGTGCGGCCAACGCGTGGATAGATGTCCGCCTCGCCCGTAGCGACCAAACAAAACTTCAGGCTTGAACCCGCGCTCTTCATGTCACTGACTGCATATTTGTTGATATAGTCATCCGTTGCTTGATCACGGTGTGACTTTGACGCAACAACCAAAAGCGCTGCATTATCGCTTTCTGCGACTTTCATTGGTACAGTAGCACCCACAACATTCTTGTCGAGCGCGCCCGTTTCTTCCACTGATTGTCCATCAGCTTGCGTAAAAAACATCCGAGACTTTGCGGGTGCATAAACGACCCCACGCGTTGGCACACCACCTTCGACCAGCGCAATGTTGACGGTAAAGTCGCCGCGACGGTGCACAAATTCCTTCGTCCCATCCAACGGATCAACGATTAAAAACGTATCGCCTGTGGAAGAATGCGTCGCCGCCTGCTCTTCGGTGACAAGCATGACATCCGGAAAAGCCGCCCGCAAACCAGCGGAAATCAACGCATCCGCTGCTTCGTCTGCCGCAGTGACGGGGCTGTCATCCGATTTCGACTTCACGTCAAAATCGTCCTGACCATAGATTTCCATGATCTTGTCACCTGCCTCAAGCGCTAGCTTGCGGATCACCGGGATCAAGTCTTCGTAATTCATAAAAGTCGTCCTTACACGGGCATATGTTGAAAAAGTGATGCGCGCCCCTTATGATGCCGTGCTAACGGAACAGCAAGATTCCCGTGCGATCTTAAGGCCAATCGAGGCAGAACGGCTATGTTTCAACCATCCAGCAAACCGCAAACAAAGTTTGGCGTGGCCATGGCCATGTCCGAAGTTGTGTACCATTCAATCGTCCGTTCAGTCCGCAAAGCACATAACAATGCTTTCATGGCGATCGCGATGAACATGCTTCAGGTCGTTATCTTCGTCTTGGCGTTTTATGTGATGTTTTCAGTGCTGGGCTTACGAGGTGCGGCGATCCGCGGCGATTTCCTAATCTACATCATGACGGGCATCTTCCTGTTTATGACACACACCAAAACGCTGGGCGCTGTGGTCGGATCAGAAGGGCCCGCCAACCCAATGATGTTGCACGCCCCAATGAATACTCTTGTGTCCATCTGCTCGGCTGCGCTGGGCGCACTATATATTCAAGTTCTGTCTATGTTCATGATCCTGTTCGTCTATCATGTAGCATTTACACCTGTGGTCATTGACCAACCCTTCCCAGCCTTCGGTATGCTTATGATTGCATGGTTTACCGGCGCGGCCCTTGGAATTGTGTTGTTGGCCATCAAACCGTGGTTTCCCACCTTTGTGTCCATCTTCACCCAGATTTACCAACGCGCCAATATGATCGCTTCAGGCAAAATGTTTGTGGCCAACACATTACCAGGCTTCATGCTGGCAATGTTCGACTGGAACCCCTTGTTTCACGCAATCGACCAGTCGCGCGGATTTGCATTCATCAACTACAACCCTCGCTACTCTTCTTGGGAATATGGGTTCTGGGTCGGCGTAGTTTTGGTCATGATTGGGTTGATGGGTGAATTTTATACCCGCAAACACGCTTCGATCAGCTGGAGTGCACGACGGTAAGATAACGTCTTACCCCAGCCAACGTCACAAACCATCTTTACAGCACGACCCGACAGGTCAAATTGATGCGGCCACCTTTTGGAAGCAGGCTGGATGAACCAAAGCGAATCCGATCCACCCCGTGATAGGTCAATCGAGCATCGCCTCCCATGACCACCACATCCCCACTTTCGAGCCAATGCGATTCTGTCTTGCCTCCGCGCGTAGTGTTCCCAATGCGAAACAACCCCGCGTCGCCCAAAGACACTGACAGCACAGGCCACGCAAAACTCGCCTCATCCCGGTCCTGATGCATCCCCATACGCGCGTCTTCACCATAATAATTCACCAAACAGCAATCCGGCGCGCGCTTCAGCCCGGTTAAGTCATGCCACAGGGTCAATACCGCTGCCGGAATCGGTGGCCAAGCATCACCATTTGGATGACGCGCCTCATAGCGATATCCACTTCGATCCGCATGCCAGCCCACTATGCCGGCGGAAGTCACACGCACCGACATAGGCTTGCCGTAAGGCGTGTCTGGTGAGAACATCGGCGCCGCTTGCGCGACACCGCGTACATCAGCCACCAAACCCGCTTGCGCTTTGACATCTAGGTGGCTTTTGTAGATGTCAAACCCCCGAATATTGAGCCGCACAGCCTTTAACCCCGCGATAAGTGCAAAATTTGCCAAATTAGCATGCCCTGCAAAGGTTGCAGCGCCAAATGACCCTCCTTATATACGCCCCAGCGCGCAAGACTGCTTGCGCAAATAATCGTGGCGTCGATGCCGACTTCGGGTCGCCGCTTCGTGTCATCGCCTTGAGCTTAGAATAAGGGATCGAAGAAACATGGCCAAAGTCATTGGTATTGACCTCGGAACAACCAACAGCTGTATTGCCATCATGGATGGTAGCCAGCCCCGCGTGATCGAAAACGCAGAAGGTGCACGGACCACACCGTCCATTGTCGCATTCACCGAAAACGAACGCCTTGTCGGTCAGCCTGCTAAACGTCAGGCCGTCACCAACCCAGACAATACAATTTTTGGCGTGAAACGCCTTGTGGGTCGACGCAATGACGATGCAGATCTGGCCAAGGACAAGAAAAACCTGCCGTTCAACGTGATTGATGGCGGCAATGGCGACGCGTGGGTCGAAGCGCGCGGCGAAAAATATTCGCCTTCGCAAATCTCGGCTTTCATCCTCGGTAAAATGAAAGAGACAGCAGAAAGCTATCTTGGCGAAGACGTGACCCAAGCCGTCATCACCGTCCCTGCCTATTTTAACGATGCTCAACGCCAAGCCACCAAAGACGCGGGCAAGATCGCCGGCCTCGAAGTGCTGCGGATCATCAACGAACCGACAGCAGCCGCGCTGGCCTATGGCCTCGACAAAAAAGAATCGCAAATTATCGCCGTCTATGACCTTGGCGGCGGTACATTCGATGTGACCATTCTTGAAATCGACGATGGTCTTTTCGAAGTTAAGTCCACCAACGGTGATACTTTCCTTGGCGGTGAAGACTTTGACATGCGCATCGTCAACTACCTCGCTGAGCAGTTCAAAAAAGAACACTCCGTCGATCTGACAGCTGACAAGATGGCTTTGCAGCGCCTGAAAGAGGCCGCTGAAAAAGCCAAGATCGAACTGTCGAGCGCGAATCAAACGGAAATCAACCAGCCCTTCATCTCGATGGGCAGCAACGGTCAACCGCTGCACATGGTGATGAAGCTGACGCGCGCCAAACTGGAATCGCTTGTTGGTGACCTCATCAAAGCGTCAATGAAACCTTGCGCCGCTGCGCTCAAGGATGCTGGCCTATCGGCTGGCGACATCGACGAAGTCGTTTTGGTCGGCGGTATGACCCGCATGCCCAAAGTCGTCGAAGAAGTGACAAAATTCTTCGGCAAAGAGCCCCACAAGGGCGTGAACCCTGATGAAGTAGTGGCCATGGGTGCGGCTATCCAAGCCGGTGTTCTACAAGGCGACGTCAAAGACGTGGTCCTGCTTGACGTCACGCCTCTGTCCATGGGTATCGAAACACTCGGCGGCGTATTCACGCGTCTGATCGATCGTAACACCACGATTCCAACCAAGAAGTCGCAGATCTTCTCGACCGCCGAAGACAACCAGAACGCCGTGACCATACGCGTGTTCCAGGGTGAGCGCGAAATGGCGTCGGACAACAAAATTCTGGGCAATTTCAACCTCGAGAACATCCCGCCAGCGCCTCGCGGCATGCCACAGATCGAAGTGACCTTTGACATCGACGCCAACGGCATCGTGTCAGTAGGCGCCAAAGACAAGGGCACAGGCAAGGAACAACAGATCACGATCCAAGCCTCGGGTGGTTTGTCGGACGCGGATATCGACCAAATGGTCAAGGACGCCGAAGACAACGCTGAATCCGACAAAGAACGCCGCGAACTGATCGAAGCGAAGAACCAGGCCGAGAGCCTTATCCATTCGACCGAAAAATCTGTCGAAGAGCATAGCGACAAGGTTGATCCAACCACAGTCGAAGCCATCGAACTGGCAATCGCCGCTCTGAAGGACGAATTGGAAACTGAAAACGCCGACAAGATCAAATCTGGCATTCAGAATGTAACCGAGGCGGCCATGAAGCTCGGAGAAGCGATCTATAAAGCAGCGCAAGAAGACGGCGAAGACGAACCAGTCGACGCGGACCAGCCCATCGACGCCGACGACATCGTCGACGCCGAATTCGAAGATCTGGACGACGACAAGCGGGCCTGATCCGCGCAGTCAATGGAACCAATCAAGAGGCCGGCCCAATCAGGCCGGCCTCAGACGTTCCCTCAAAGGACCTGATCCATGGCAAAACGTGATTACTACGACGTGCTAGGAGTCGCCAAAGGCGCCAGTGCGGACGAGATCAAAAAAGGCTACCGCTCCAAGGCCAAAGAACTGCACCCAGACCGCAATGTCGACAAACCCGAGGCCGAAGCGCAGTTCAAAGAAGCCAACGA